>DATAJN010000720.1:0-3490 GCA_036262105.1 Ilumatobacteraceae bacterium | reverse complement strand
GGGCAGCCGGTTGATCGCCGAAGGTCACGACATGGTCGCTATCTTCCTCCAAGATCATCCACAGGTGATTGCGGTGCACAGCAGCTCAGCTGCCTGAGAGCATCTCGATCGAAACCTCGCGCACGCGGTACTTCTGGATGCACGTGGAATATACCCGTGGGGGTATAGGTTGTCACTGGTAGCGGGCTCCAGGTGGGTCCCCGAACCGAAGAGGACCAGACATGGAAAACGTAATCCACGCAGACGACCAGGCAAGCTTCCAACGCGAGGTGCTGGACTCGACCGTGCCCGTGATGGTGGACTTCTGGGCGGCTTGGTGCGGCCCTTGCCGTGCAGTTGCTCCCGAAGTCGAGGCTCTGGCCGAGCAGTACGGGGCGGCGATCAAGGTCGTCAAGGTCGACGTCGACGCAAACCAGTCCGTCGCCAGCCGATACGACATCCGCGGCATTCCGATGATCGGTCTGTTCGAGGGTGGCAAGCTGACCAAGCAGGTGGTGGGCGCCCGCCCGCGTCACGCGATCGAGACAGAACTCGGTCTGGATCGGTTTGCTGCGACCGAGAAGAAGAACTGATCATGCATGCCATCGAGACGACCACCAAGCTTTCCATGGTGGCGGCAGAGGTCGCCGTTCGTGAGGCCCTCGCCGCTCAAGGCTTCGGTGTGCTCACTGAGATCGATGTGGAAGCCACACTGAAGGCCAAGCTCGGTGTCGAACGCTCGCCGTTGAAGATCCTCGGTGCATGCAACCCCACGTTCGCGCACCGAGCGCTGGAACTCGATGAGTTCGTGAGCTTGCTGCTGCCCTGCAACGTCGTGCTCGCCGCAACCGGCGACGGCACCAGGATCAGCGCCGTCGACCCACGAGAACTGATGGCCGGCGACGCCTTCCAGCAGTTGGCGAACGAGGCCGCAGCACTCCTCACTGCAGCGCTTGCCGCGGTGCCCACGGCATAGATCCGAAGCCGAGAAACTCTTCAGACGGATCCTGTCGAACCACCCCGAAGGGCGCTGAGCCAACGTAGGGATTCGGCGATTCCTTGAAGTGTCAGTCGGCGCCAGAGCACGGTGTTGTCGGTGGACTGGCTGGCGTGGCAGGTGATCGCCTCGTGTTGCAAACGGCGGTCTACCTCGATCTCGAGATCGATCTCAAAGGGCTGGCGTCCGACAAAGCTCGTACCGAACTCGCCATTCAACGCCTCTGCGATCGAGGCGGGTAGGCACCAGGCCAGGACCGGCACACCGAGACGCTCGCCGGCGGCCAGCGCAGCCTCGGTGGCGCGCTGGTGATCCGGATGCCCGGTGATGCCACCTTCGTCGAACACGAGCAGGCAATCGATCGGGTCCGCCGCAGCCAAGCCCTGAATCTCGCGGCAGAGCTCATCCAGCGGTGCCTCCGACAATGCTCCGTCTGCGTAGGACAGCAGCCGAAGGGAGCGGATTCCGAGGATGGCTGCCGCCGCGGCGAGCTCGGCTGCCCGCACGACGGTCAGTTCGATGTCACTCGTGCCCAGCGTTGAGGCTTCGCCGTGGGTGAAGCACAAGGCTCGGGTCTCGATACCCAGTCCAGCGATCGTCGACAATATGGCGCCGAGTCCGAACGATTCGTCGTCAGGGTGAGCGCATACGGCCAGCACGGACCGATATGGAAACTGCTCACTGACCAAGCCCGCCATGTCAGGTCGTTCCGCGCGCTGCCGCGTTGGGCAGGGCGTCTCGGCGAGCGCGGAGGGCGACGATCGCCACGGCACCGACCAGCGCAGGCAGGAGCGTCCCGGCGGCTCGGTAGACGAGCGTCGCGGCCAAGGCGTCGTCGAGTGGGGCCCCGAAGCGGTGCAGGATTGCCGGGATCGCCGCCTCGACGAGACCGAGACCACTCGGCAGCAGCGGCACCCAGCTGGCCATCGTGCCCACGGTGGCGGCGAGAACGGCGAGCTCGGGGTGGATGTGGAAACCGGCTGCGTGGCAGGTCGCCCAGAGCGTCGCGGCGTCGGCGAGGACGGCGAGCGCAGACACGACCGCCAGTCGGACACGGTTCCTCGGTGAGCCGACCACGGCCATCGCCTCGGCGTGCCAGTCGTTGGCGAGATCTCGGCGATCCCGGGCGGTTGGTGGTTGCGGTCGCCGAATCCGGATCGCGTTGAGCAGCGCCGCGACTCGCTCCGCACTCTTCGGTCGGCGGGCCAGCACGGCGGTGCCCGCCAACGCCAGGAGTACTACGAACGCGGCGATCATGAACGGCCATGAGTCGTCGAACGCGAGATGGCCGAGCGAGATCACGACGATCAGGTCGATCGCGGCAACGGCGTAGAAGGTCCGTTGGGCGAACCACTCCGATGATCCGAGGGTGAGATGAGCCTGCCGCTTCGATCGCCCGCGGTGCCGAAGTTCGCGGCTGGCGAGCGCCAGTCCTTCCGCGGGGGATGCCGGCGTGACTGCCCCGAATCCGTACACGACCAACGCGAGCCCGAGTGCGGTGCCCGCACCAAGTCGTCCCGAACGTCTGCCGAGCCACATCAGTTGAACTCCGTAGAGCCCGAGACGAAGGGCGGCCATAGCGACGGCAAGTGCCACGAAGCCGCCGCGCATTCGCCCCACTGCATCGAGGGAGTCGCCAACGCCCCCGGCAGTCGACACGACCAGCCAGATGGCGGCGCCACCGACCAGTAGTCCGATGGTCAGCTTGACCATCGGGTGCAGCCGTCGACGCGTCGGCGCTTGATCCGGGTCGTCGTCTTCCATCACAGGGGCTGTGTCGGGCTGCTCTTGCTGGCTCCGATCAGTCTCCGGTTCATTGTCGATTGCTCGATGGTAGGCCCGAGGCGATGTTGTTCGACAGGGCCGAATGTGGTGGCTGCTCAGTGAAGCTGGGGTCACCGCCGCGATGAAGCGGCCAATGAAGAGCAGGTCAATCTGAGCCCGGTTCCCCGAACTTCGCCGTTCCCTGGTCCAGGACCACTGTGCCGTCGGTCCGCGTCGTCACGAAAAATGCACTGTCGCCGTCGCACCAGATCTCGACACTGAGTCGGTCGCCTGGGTGGTGTGCGGTTATGGGCCGAGTTGGGCGAGAGCGGGCACGACCCGCTCGCCGACCTGGGTTGTGTAGGAGATCGGGTCGCCTGTGGGCATGAGCTCGACGGCCTCGATACCGAGCGCCACGTACTCCGCCATCTGGGCGATGAACGCGTCGGTGTCGTCGAGCGGGTTGCTCATGGCGAGGATGGTCTTGTCGATCGACGCCGGGTCGCGTCCCTCGGTGTCGCAGTGCCGAGTGAGGACCTCGAGCTTGTGGGCGATGTCGGCGGGGGAGGAAGCAAACAGGTTGCATGCGTCTGCGTACTTGGCGACGAGGCGGAGGGTCTTGCGTTCACCGCTCCCACCGACGAGAACACGGGGCCGGGGCGTGCTGATCGGCGCGGGCGAGCAGATGGTCTCGGCGAGGTGGTAGTGCCGTCCCTCATAGGGGCCGTTGTCGCCGCTCCACATCTGCAG
>DATAJN010000719.1:0-4734 GCA_036262105.1 Ilumatobacteraceae bacterium | reverse complement strand
GTTCATCGTCGGCGGAGCGCAGGGCTGCGTCGACATCCAGGCCGCGCTCGCCAAGGCTCTGGTCGACGGCGAACTCCCCATCGAGCAGGCCCAGGCTGCCGAGGCCCGCGTGCACGCGTTGCGCACCCGGTTGGCGAGCGTACCCGTGCCCGGCCCCTGAGCGGCAGGATCGAAGAGCGGTCAGTTCAACCTCAGGCCGGCAATGCGTTCCAGTGATCCAGCGTGGGATTCTCACGGCCCTTGGTGATGCCCACGGCGTCTGCATTAGCTTGGAGCGATGGAAGATACTTCACCGTCCCCGCCTGTTGGAGCGAGTGTGTGGGACCGCCAGATGTTCACCTATCTCACTGAGCACACGCGGCTAGAGGGCGCGATGCTGGAGGAGTACGTGGCCACCGCTGAGGGTACCCCATCCAAGGCGCTCGCGTATCTCGTCAATCTGTTGGTCGAAGACGAGCATCGCCACCATCGGCTCTTCAACCAACTGGCCTCGTCGTTGAAGTCGGAAGCTGAATTGAGTGGCGTCGAGCCAGTGATACCTCGACTTGATCTGAAACTGGTTGATAGTGCTGATCTGCTCGCAACTACAAGGCGCCTCCTCGAACACGAGCAGTCCGACGCCGCCGAACTGAAGCGACTTCACAAGGAGCTACGTGACCTGCAGGACACCACGTTGTGGGGTCTCCTCGTCGAAATCATGCAGCGCGACACCGAGAAGCACATCGCGATCCTGAGATTTGTGGCACACCACGCGAAAGGCAACTGATTTTCAGACTATTTCGGCTCGTTGAACATGACGAAGAGCCGCCCAGCACGGCAACACGGGGAACCAATAGCTCATCAATCGAAAGTAGAGGACAACCGCGACGGCTGTCGCCGGGTCAACCTTCAGGCCGATCAGACCTGCGGCGAGCGCGGCCTCGATCGCACCGACACCGCCTGGGGTCGGTGCAGCGGCAGCAATCGCTGTCACCGTGATGTACATCGCTCCGAGTTGTGCCAATGGCACGCGCAAGCCGAACGCCTGGAGCGCCTCGGCGAGCATCAGCACCGAGAGAACCTTTCCTGCAAATGCGCCGCCGAACAGCAGCAGTAGCTTCGTTGGCTGCTTGGCGACCTGTGCCAACTCCGTCTTCACAGTTCGCAGTTCGATTCGGGCTTGCTTGAACACACGTTTCCCGAAGGCTGTGGCGTACAGGATTCCGGCTGCCACCAGCACGATGACGACCACCATGATCGCTGTCTGACCCGATGGAAGACTCAGACCGTGACCGGTGTTCTCGGCGCTGCTGCCTGCCCACTCGAAGAACACACCAGCGACGACGATCTGCATGACCCCGCTCGCGACACTTGTCAGTCCGACGCCGGCCGCGGCGACGACCAGTTCGACACCGTTGCGCTGCAGGTACCGGGTCCTCAGTGCCATTCCGCCGGCGTTCGCCGGTGTGAAGCGGCTCAAGAAGGATTGCGCGAACATGATCTCGGTCGTCCGAACGAATGACAGGCGAACGTTCACGGCCCCCATCAACGAAAGAGCACCCGACGCGTAGGATGCCGCGACGAGGATGATCATCGTAGGAATGGTGACCAGGTCGACTTCTTTCAGAATTCGCCAGATGTCACCGAAGTTGGCGACCAAGCCGAGCAACAGGTTTCCCAGCACCAGCGCACCAGCCAGTGTCAACACAGAACGCAGCGATAGACGCTTGAGCTCCGCCATCTCATACGTCGGAGCGTTGCTGGCTTGTTGAACTTGATCGCGGAGTGTTTCGAGCAGCTTCGGTACATGGTGAACCGCCTGCCGAGTGCCGCTCGTCAGGGCCAGTGGCTGCAACATGGGCAATGCGGCCACGAGTTGCTCCGCAGGCAACGCCGACGCAGCGCCAGCCACTGCCCGCTCAGGTCCAACAACCACCGCAGTCGAAGCAAGGAGTTCGGCGACATCGCGACCGATCGATGCATCGTCCGCCGACCGTTCGGCCCACCGGAAGTCGACAACCGCGACCGTTCCATCGCTCAAGCACATGAAGTGCTCCATGCTCGCCCAGCGATGGGCGATCCTCGCCTGATGCAGAATTCGAAGCTGATGGAATGCAGCCCGGAGGACGTCGTCGCCCAGATCTTCGGCGGTCAGATCCGACATCCGCTGCCCCTCGAGGCGGTCGAGCACGAGAAACCCATCGCCGTCAGCAACATTGCCGACGGCCCAAACACCTGGCACGGTGACGCCGGCTCGGGACGCCAACAGAGTGTTGATGGCCTCATGTTCGACGGCGAGTCGTTGGCCAAGTGGCCGTTGGTCTTCGACTCCCTTGACTTGCAACCAACGGATGAGGCGCGCCAGCAGATCTGCGTCGCGTTCGTCGCGCCCAACCACCTTGATGAAGACCTGCCGGTCACCGGCGCGGCCGCGAAAGGTGGGCTCATGCCCAGCGCGCACGGCGGCAAGCTCCAACTGATCGACATTCAGTCCGGCCTCATCGAGCGCCCGACTGAGGTCGACAACGCTCGGCACACGCAGCGGAGATCCGACCGCGTAGAGAGCGAGTGATCCGACCGCGATGCCGAGGGAGATCGTGACAACCAATCCGAAGATCGTGTCAACAGCCGTCACGACCCGCGCGAACGCCACCAAGAAGATCGCCCAGTACGAGGCGCGGCGCCACGAGCGGTCGTGGGACGCTCCAACAACTGTCACTACACCAGCGATGAATCCGAGGTAAGCGCCAGAAGGAAATGCCGAGCCTGTGACCCACGAAGCTTGGTGCCCGCCTTGCGTGATCTCCGGCGGCAAGGCGTTGCTCAGTCTTCCGTCGAGCACCGCGGCCAAGACTCCAGCGCTGAGCGCGGTGCAAGCTGCGAGTACGACCTCGTAGGGTCGCCCCCTGCGAAGCCAGAACAGGAGTGCAACCGGACCGACCAGAGCCGCCAGTTGGATGGCTCCGACGATTGCCCGTGCTGCCGGCTCGGGTAGCCGACTGACCAGATGCACGAGGTCGCTCGAGAATGCTCGGACCCCAGCAGGCTCGTGCAGTGCGATGACAATCGAAGCGCACGACACCGCCGCCGCCACACAGAACCGCGCCGCGTCGGAAGGATGACGAACCCGACGCGTGTCGCGAACCGCAGATGTAGGTGTCATTGCCGACCCCACCACACCGAGTCATGCTTGCACACCTCTGATCTCACGATCGGCCCAGCACTGCCTGGGTGGGCTGCGCGCTTGTTACGATCGCCTCGAACAGCCGTGGGATCAGCAGCGCCAACGCTGTCGAGGCAGCCACGTTTGCTCCGCGATCGCGACGTGGCTGTGGAGGGAGGCGTGGATGGCGAACCAGGTTCGAGCCGCCTTGGTGGCCGAGGGTCGGGCGCGCCGCCAACAGGCGCCGCGGACGGCGTGGGCCGAGTGGGTCCCACCTGCTGGCCGCGATCCTCTGGCCTGGCTGGAAGCCCAGCACGAACGGCGTGTTGCCAACTTGGTACCTCTTCGACGTGGTCGGATGGCCGCCAGCCCGTTCGCGTTCTATCGCGGCGCCGCGGCGATCATGACGCGCGACCTGCTGACGGCTCCTTCGTCGGGGATCTGTGTGCAGGCTTGCGGCGACGCCCATCTGAGCAACTTCGGTCTCTACGCCTCACCTGAACGTGCGCTGGTTTTCGACCTCAATGACTTCGATGAGACGCTGCCGGCGCCGTTCGAATGGGACGTCGCACGTCTCGCCGCAAGCGTGGTGATCGCAAGCCGCGACAACGGCTTCGGACCGGAGGACGCTCGCACCGCGGCGATGGCCGCGCTCGCGTCGTACCGAGAACGAATTCGGAAATACGCACGCCTCCCGACGATGGACATCTGGTACGACCGCGTCGATGTGCAGGCGGCCGCTCGGGTGTTGCGTTCGGTGAGGGCCTCCACACTCCGACGCGACATTGCCAAGACCCGCCAGCGCTCCTCCGAGCGACTGCTCACCAAGCTCACCACGAACGACGACGCAGGACACGTGCGCATCGTGGACCAGCCCGGGCTGATCTCCCACCTCGGCATCGATCAGCATCGCGAGGAACTTCAACAGCTCCTCGATCTGTATCTGGTCTCGCTGGCACCCGAACGACGGGTATTGGTCGGGCGGTTTCGCTTCGTCGACTTTGGGTTCAAGGTCGTTGGAGTGGGCAGCGTCGGGACGCTCTGCTTCGTCGCACTCGCACTGGATGATGCCGATCAGCCGTTGTTCCTGCAGGTCAAGGAGGCGACCAAGTCGGTGTTGGAGGTCCGGCCGGGTAGCCCCGCCGTCGAGCAGAATGGTGAGCGGGTGGTCATCGGGCAGCGTTTGATGCAGGCGGCATCGGACATCTTTCTCGGGTGGTCCCGGGTGGACGACCGCGACTACTACGTGCGTCAACTCCACGACATGAAAGGCTCGGCCGACATCGCTGCGCTTCCTCCGAAGGTGATGAATGAGTACGCCGCGTTGTGTGGCTGGGTCCTCGCCCGCGCCCATGCCCGCGCCGGAGGACCCGGGCTCATCGCCGGTTACATCGGCAACAGCGACAACTTCGATCGCGCCCTCACCCGCTTCGCGGAGACCTACGCGACGCTCAACGAGACTGACCACGCTCGCCTCAGCGCTGCGATCAGTGACGGCATTCTCACTGCGACGACCAGCGACGCGAGTTGATCCCGATCGTCAGGCTCGAGCGAGCGCTCGTTCGGTTCGGAACGCGTTCCACGCCGAGGGC
>DATAJN010000718.1:0-16618 GCA_036262105.1 Ilumatobacteraceae bacterium | reverse complement strand
CTGCAGGCGGGGCTGCGCATGGGACTCGATGGCATCTACAGCGACTGGGTCGACCGCATGGTCGAGGCGTACATGACCGAGGTCGGTCTACCGCGCTGAGCTCGATGAACTCGCATGGGCGCGATTCTCGAAGTGCGACTTCCGTTTCTGCGCCCAAGCAGGCTCGATGGGCGCGATCGTGGAACTGTGCCTGCCACTTTCGCGCCCAAGGTTGTCTGTCGCGGTACTAGAGCCAGCGCCAGTCGGACTTCGGCCAGATCACGACGATGGCGCGCCCGATCAGGTTGCCGAAGGCGATCTGCCCGACGGCCGGTGCGCGGCTGTCGAGTGACTCGGCTCGGTTGTCGCCCATCACGAACACATGACCTGGCTCGACCTTCACAGGTGACTGCGGGCCGCCGCAATGCCCCGTCGTCACGATCTGCGGATCGAGGTACGGCTCGGCGACCACCGCGCCGTTGATGAACAGTGCACAGTTGCGGTATTCGACCGTCTCGCCGGGTAGTGCGATCACGCGCTTGATCAGGTCGCGCACATCGAGGCTGGCCTTGAGGTCCTCCAGCACGACGACGTCGCCGTGGCGCGGGTCGTGGGCGACGTAGCTCAGCTTGTTGACGATCACCCGGTCGCCCGAATGAAGCGTGCCGAGCATCGATCGCCCGTCGACGGCGAACTGCTGCACCACGAAGACCCGCAAGAGCGTCGCACAACCGATCGCCAGGACGCCGACGATCAACCAGTCGAGGCCGGCCCGCCGGCGACGGCGACGACGGATCTCCTCTACAGTTGGATCTGCCTCGTCATCGACCGGAACGGCCGTGAGCACGGGCATGACGGTTGTCTCCAGCCCGAACTGGTCAACCGCCTCGTCCCACCACTCGTCATCGGCCATGTGCGACCCGATGCCGCGCTACAGCCACTGCCAGTCGCCGAAAGGCCACATCACCACGAAGGCGCGGCCGATCAAGTTGCTGTAGGCCACCTGACCCACGCTGTCGTCACGGCTGTCGAGTGAACCACCCCGATTGTCACCCATCACGAACACGTGCTTCGGTTCAACCTTGACAGGGGGTTGGTCAGCCCCGCACCGGTTCGATGAAACGATTTGCGGATCGAGATACGGCTCCTTGATCAAGGAGCCATCGATGAACAACTGGCAGCTGCGGTACTCGATGGTCTCGCCGGGCAGGCCGACGACGCGCTTGATGAGATCGCGCTCTTGCGCATTGGATTCGATTCGCTTGAGCACTACGACGTCGCCGTGCCGCGGGTCGTGCAATCGGTAGCTGAGCTTGTTGACGAGCACGCGATCGCTGGGATGCAACGTGGTGAGCATCGAAGTGCCCTCGACCGCAAACTGCTGAAGGACGTAGGCCCGCACCAGCAAGGCGGAACTGATGGCCACGATGACCACCACGATCCACTCGACGAGGCCCGACCGCTTGTGCTTGGCCTCGGCGAGTCGATCCGATGAACCGGGGTCGGTGACGTCGTCGTACTCGTCGTACTCGTCGTCGACCATCAGATCGGGGTCTGGATCGACGACGGTTGCCCGTGTGTCCTCTTCGGCCATCGAGCCAACGCTAGCGGGCGGTTCAGCCATTGAAGCGGCAGGTCATAAGGAGGCGATCAGCTTCTCGACTCGTTCGTCCCTGCTCTTGAACGGGTCCTTGCACAGCACCGTGCGCTGCGCCTGATCATTCAGCTTGAGGTGCACCCAGTCGACCGTGTAGTCGCGCTTGCGCTCCTTGGCTCGCTTGATGAACTCGCCGCGCAGCCGGGCCCGAGTGGTCTGCGGGGGGATGTCGACGGCAGCATCGATGTCGGCATCGACGCACATCCGCTCGATCATGCCGCGGTCCTGCAGCTTGTAGAACGGGCTGCGCTCGCGGGAGATGTCGTGGTACTGCAGATCGAGCAACTGCACCCTGGCGTGGCCGAGGGGCAGGTCGTGGCGCGTGCGGAAGGCGTCGAGCAGCCGGTACTTGATGACCCAATCAACCTCGCGATCGAGCTTCAACGGATCGTTCTCGATGGTGCTGATGCAGTGTTCCCACATCTCCAGCGCCCGCTGCTCGAGCGGGGGGAACCCTTTGGTGTCGGAGTATCGCAGGGCCCGATCGAGGTACTCGCGCTGAATGTCGATGGCGCTCACCTCGCGGCCATTGGCCAGCCGCACCTTGCGCCGGCAGGTCATGTCGTGGCTGATGTCGCGAATCGCCCGGATCGGGTTCTCCAACGTCATGTCGCGCAGCACGACCGATGGATCCTCGAGCATGCGTAGCATGCACGCCGCCGAGCCGACTTTGACGAATGTCGTGTACTCGCTCATGTTCGAGTCGCCGACGATCACGTGAAGCCGGCGGTAGCGCTCGGCGTCGGCGTGTGGCTCGTCGCGGGTGTTGATGATCGGGCGGCTGCGGGTGGTGGCCGAGCTGACCCCCTCCCAGATGTGTTCGGCGCGCTGGGCAAGTGAGTACATCGGGCCGCGAGCCGTCTGCAGCACCTTGCCGCTGCCCGTGAAGATCTGCCTGCTGACGAGGAACGGGATCAGCACCTCCGCGTAGTGACCGAGATCGTCGGCGCGCCGGGTGAGGTAGTTCTCGTGGCATCCGTAGCTGTTGCCCGCCGAATCGGTGTTGTTCTTGAACAAATAGATGGTGCCGCGGATGCCTTCCTCGCGGAGCCGTTGCTCGGCCGAAACCAGCAGGCTCTCGAGGATGCGCTCCCCCGCCTTGTCGTGTACGACCAAGTCGTACAGCGAGTCGCATTCCGGCGTCGCGTACTCCGGGTGAGAACCCACATCGAGGTAGAGCCGAGCACCGTTCTGCAGGAACACGTTGCTGCTTCGTCCCCACGAAACCACGCGCCGGAACAAGTAACGGGCGACCTCGTCGGGACTGAGCCTGCGCTGGCCGCGTAACGTACAGGTGACGCCGTACTCGTTCTCGAGGCCGTAGATGCGGCGCTCCATGTGCGCAACGTAGCGCAGTGCGATGCCGATTACTCCTCTATCCGGCGCTGTGTCGAAATCGCAACGTCGTACCGGGGCGAGCCTGGGCGACCGATGGCACGTGCGACGGGGCCACGACCGCGATCACCGGATAGCCACCGGTCACCGGATAGTCGGCCAGCATCACGATCGGCTGCCCGTCGGGCGGCACCTGGATCGCCCCTTCGACGAGTCCCTCACTGGGCAGCTCACGACGTTGTCGACGTTCGAGCGCTGGGCCGCTGAGCCGGGCCCCGACGCGGTTTCCGGTCGGACTGACGACGTATCCGACAGCGATGAGCGACGCCCACGCTTCGTCGGTGAACCAGTCGCGACGCGGGCCCTCGGAGATGTCGATGTGAGTCGCCCACGGGTGAGGGCTGGCGAAGTCGGCAACCATCGGTGAGTGCGGATCCGCACCGACAGCGACACGATCGCCTGCCGCCAGACGCGGCCCGATCCCGGCCAGGGTGTCGAAGCTACGCGAGCCCAGCACGGGTTCGACCTCGAACCCGCCACGCACAGCGAGGTAGTAGCGCAGGCCGTCGCCGGGCGATCGCATGATGATCTCCGACCCGGTGGGCAGGTGGGCGACGCCGTTCACGGCGATCGGCGGGCCGTGGCGAACCTCGAGCACTCCGCGAGCGCCGGTGACGACCACGACGGCGTGGTCGAGCAGGCGTAGGGAGAGCCCACCGCAAGTCTCGATCGTGGCCGCCGACTCGGCATTGCCGACTAGCCGATTGGCCAACGTGTGTGACGGGCCATCGGCGGCGCCGCTGCGACCGACACCGAGGTGCTTGTACCCCGGTCGACCGAGATCCTGGAACGAGCTACCGATGCCCTGGGAGATGATCTCGATCATTCGGCGACGAATCGCACTCGGTCGCCGGCAACGACGAGCGCGGGCTTGTGGCGCGACGCGTCGAACATCGTCGTCGTCGTGTGGCCGAGCAGGTTCCAACCTCCCGGGCTCGTGGTTGGATACACGCCGCTGAACTCACTGGCAATGGCGACCGACCCTGCGGGGACCGCGGTACGCGGCGTCGGGCGCCGCGGCAGGTGGAGGGGCTTCGGTAGGCCCACGAGGTACGCCCAGCCGGGGGTGAAGCCGAGGAAGGCTGCCGAGTAGGTGACCGACGAATGCATCTCGACGACCTGATCGATCGGCATACCGGTGGCCTCGGCGACATCTGCGAGATCGACGCCGTCGTACACGACGGGGATCTCGACGATCGGCCCGGTGGCCTGTGGAGCGGCGCTCGACGGCACCAGCAATCTCTCCAGAGCGGCGCGATCGACCATCTGGTGATGCACCAGCACCGTGCGAGCCGCTGGCACGACATCGTCGACGCCGGGCAAGTTGGCGGAACGCAGAGCGTCGCTGACTGCCATCACTTCTGCCAATGTGTCGTATTCCGCAAGCACCGCCCGCGGGCCGTACGGCAGCAGCCTCATCGGGTGAAGGCCCGGAGTTTGTACCCTTCCGAGATCAGGCCGGCGGCCACTGCCGGGGCAAGTTCAGCTGCACCCGGCGTGTCGCTGTGCAGGCAGATCGAGACGATGCCGCGATTGGCGAGGTCGATTGCCTGGTTGGCCGCTGAGTCGCCATCGGTCAACAGCGCCCCAGGCTGGCCGCGTGGAATCAGGGTGCCCTCTGCGGTGTAGCCACGATCGGCGAAGCCCTCGAAACAGAACTTGAGTCCGTTCTCGGCCGCGGCATGCTCGATGGCGCTGTTGGTTCCCGGCAGACCCAGCAACGGAAGCGTGGCATCGAAGACGCGGATGGCGCCGGCTACCGCGTAGGCCTGCGCCTCATGGCGGACGATGGTGTTGTACAACGCGCCGTGAGGCTTGACGTAGCTGATGGCCGAGCCGGCAGTGCGGGCACAGCCGTCGAGCGCGCCGAGTTGATAGATGACCGCATCGGCCAGCTCGTCAGGCTTCATGTCGATGAAACGGCGACCGAACCCTGCGAGGTCGGGATAGCTGACGTGGGCGCCGATCACCACGTCGTTCTCGACTGCCATCTCGCACGTACGGCGGATGATCGACGGGTCGCCGGCGTGGAACCCGCAGGCGATGTTGGCCGAAGTGATGATGGCCATCAACTCCCGGTCGGGGCCGCCGACCCACGCCCCGAAGCCTTCGCCGACATCGCTGTTCAGATCGACGACGCGGGCCATCGGAGCTAGCTCGTCAGGATCCGACCGACTTCAGCGTCGGTCAATCGTCGAAAGCACCGCCGGCCGTTCGACCGGGCGAGCGTGGCAACTTCGAGATCGTCTGCATCGAGTGATCGATCCGCTCCGGCAAGCGCCGCCGTGCCCGCTGCGACAGCCGCGGCAAGCGTCAGCTCTTCGTTGTAGGACTCGTCGAGGCGGCCGGCAATGGCCTCGGCATCGCCACCGAGCACGCTGAAGCGCCGCTCGTCCATGACGGTGCCGTCGTACAGGATGTGGAACAACTGATAGTCGTCGCTGCCATGGCCGACTTCGGCGACGAGTATCTCGACCTCCATCGGCTTCATCTCGTGAGTGAACACCTGGCCGAGGATCTGAGCGTACTGATTGGCGAGACCGCGGGCATCGACGTCGTCGCGCGAGTACTGATAGCCCTTGAGGTCGGCGGCACGAACCCCGGCGACTCGAAGCTGATCGAACTCGTTGTACTTGCCGACGCCGGCGAAGGCGATTCGGTCGTAGATCTCACTGATCTTACGCAACGTGTTGGAGGGGTTCTCGGCGACAAGGGCCACGCCGTCGGCGTAGTGCACGGCGACCATCGCCCGGCCTCGGGCGATGCCTTTGCGGGCGTAGTCGGCGCGGTCTTTCATGACCTGCTCCGGCGCCACGTAGTACGGCATCGTCATCGTGCTCTCACCTCCGTTGCGATCTCCTCGAACACCGTGGCCAGGTGATCGTCATTGACGCGCCCCCAACCTTGATCGGTGATGGTGGCCACGATCGGGTAGATCCCACGAAGCGCGTCGGGGCCGCCGGTGGACGAATCGGCGTCGGCGGCCTCCCACAGACCCTTGCAGGCCAGCGCCACAGCCTCGTCGGTGCTCATCGATTCCTTGTAACCGATCTTGATGACGGTGCCGGCGTGGAGGCTGCCGGACCCGGTGGCCACGTAGTCCTGCTCTTCGTAGCGTCCACCGGTGACGTCGTACGTGAACAGCCGACCCGTGCGCCGGCGCACGTCGTACCCGGCGAAGATCGGCACGACGACCATCCCCTGCATCGCCGCCGGCAGGTTGCCGCGCACCATCATCGACAGTTGGTTGGCCTTGCCTTCCAGGCTCAGGAACGAGCCCTCGACCTTCTCGTAGTGCTCGAGCTGCAACTGGAACAGCTTGATCATCTCCATGGCCGGGCCGGCCGCGCCGGCGATGGCGACGCCGCTGAAGTGGTCGGCCTGCACCACCTTCTCCATGCCCCGATGGCTGATGAGGTTGCCGCTCGTGGCGCGGCGGTCGCCGGCCATCACCACCCCGTCGACGAAGCGCATGGCGATGCACGTCGTGGCGTGCGGCACCAGAAGGTCGCCGACGTTGACGACGTCGGATGTGAGCCCGGTTCGGCGCAGCAGTTCAGGGAAGTTCGAGCCGGGATCGTCGCCCGGCGTGAAGAACGGCATCGCCATGGTGGTTACTGGCCGCCCTTTTGCACGTAGGACTTGACGAAGTCCTCCGCATTCGTCTCGAGCACGCCGTCGATCTCGTCGAGCAGGTCGTCGAGCTCGGCTTTCAACTTGTCGCCGGACGCGCTGGTGGCCGGGCCCTCTTCAACCGTTTCCTCAGTGCGAGCCGGCACCGGTTTTTGTTTCTGGGTACGTTCAGCCATGGTGTCCTCCGCAGGAACCCTATGCCCCTAACCGGGCGAGCAGCTCGGCAGGGGTGTTGCTCTCGTCGATCAACCTAGCGACATGTTCGGCCGTACCACGCAATGGTTCCATCATCGGCACTCGGCGCAGGGGATCCCGGCCGATGTCGAACACGAGGCTGTCCCAGTTGGCGGCGACGATGTCGGCCGGCCACTTGGCCAGGCACCGACCCCGGAAGTAGGCGCGAGTTGTCGTCGGCGGCTCGGTCTTGGCTGTCTGCACATCGCCGTCGGAGACCATCGTCTGCAGGCCCACACGGCGGGCCAGACACTTGTCGGCGCGGAGGTCGTGGTACTGGAGATCGAGCGCCTTCAGCCGCGCGTCGGTGACGCTCAGATCGTGCCGCTCGGCGTAACCCTCGATGAGTCGCTGCTTGGCGACCCAGTCGACGACGTCGGCCACCGTCGAGCGATCGGTCTCCAAACCCGTCAGCACGGCCTCCCAACGGGCCAGCACGTCGGCGCCGACAGATTCGCCGACAGCGGTCAGGCCATGCGAACGCTCGTACTTTCGGGAGCGTTCGAGCATCCCCCACTGCACCTCGAGAGCCGTGGCGCGCCGCCCGTTGCGCAGCAAGACGGTTCGTTGCAACGATGGGTCGTGGCTGATCTGACGAATCGCCGCGACGGGATTGGCCAGCAACCAGTCGTCACCGAGTGCATCGTCTTCGATCATCGCCAGGACGATGGATGTCGCGCCGACCTTGAGGTACGTCGCAACCTCGCTCATGTTCGCATCGCCGACGATCACGTGAAGGCGGCGGTACTTGCTGGCGTCGCAGTGCGGCTCGTCACGCGTGTTGACGATCGGGCGCTTCAACGTTGTCTCCAGGCCGACTTCCTCTTCGAAGAAGTCGGCGCGCTGGCTGATCTGAAATGGAACGTCGTCGGCCGACATGCCGGCCACTTCGCATCCGACCTTTCCGGCGCCGATGACGATCTGTCGGGTGACGAAGTGCGGGGTGACTTGGGAGACGATGCGCCCGAACGGCACGGCCCGGGCGAGCAGGTAGTTCTCGTGGCACCCGTAGCTGTTGCCCTTGCCGTCGGAGTTGTTCTTGTGGCAGAGGATCTCGGCACCGTCGGGTAGGTGGCCGGCCGCCGCGGCCATGCTCTCGCGGATGATCTCCTCCGCGGCGCGGTCGTAACGGACGACTTCTTGCGCCGTGAGGCACTCGGGCGTGCTGATCTCCGGATGAGCGTGGTCGACGTAGTAGCGGGCGCCGTTGGTGAGCACCGAGTTGACGAGGTTCGTCTCGATGTCGGGGGCCAGGAGGTCGTCGACTGCGAAACCGCGCGCATCGTGACCGGGATGCTCGTCTTCGAAGTCCCAACCGACCTTGCGATAGTTGACAGCGAGGTAGGCGTTGATCAGCAGTGACGACGCAGTGACAGGGTTGCTGTCGGCGCCGCGCACCATGATTCCGTACTCGGTCTCGATCCCGCAGACCTTTGGGATTGCCATGTCAGCACCCTAACGAACGATCGACGGGGTCACACGAAAATGAACCGTCGTCGCCCAAGGTCAGCACCTGGGTGCCGACGATGCCGTCGGCGACCAACTGGAAGGTGTCGCCGAGGTGCTCGATGGCGTAGTACGCCGACGGTGCACCGCACAGCTCGAGATCGCCGTCGTGAAGTCGAAAGGCCTCGTGGAGATGCCCGCTGACGATGGCGCGCACGTTGGGGCGGCGGCGCAACTCGAGGAGCAGCTCGTCGGCACCGATCAATCGGAACCACGTATGGGTGCTCGTCGAACGTGGCGGATGATGAAGTGCGATCACGGTCGGTCGGTCGTCAACCGCGTCGAGACGCCGGATCAGGTCGGCAACGTCGACGGCACCATGCTCGTGGCCGGGTATCACCGTTTCGACGGCGAGCACTCGCCACGCGCCGACCTCGGCCATCTCCGGCGCTCCGAACACAGTGTGCACGTTGTCGACGATGTCGTGGTTGCCGGCTACCGCGAGGACGGGCGCGGAGAACACAGCAACCATCCCGCGCAAGCGGCTCAGCGCCTCGACGGACCCGTCGTCGGAGAGATCTCCGGTGAGCAGCACCAGATCGGGAGCGATGCCCAGCACCGGCGCGATGGACTCGGACAATGCGGAATCCGGATCCCTGTCCGCCGGAGCGTGCGGCTCTGCTCGAAAGTGCGTGTCGCTGATCTGCAGAACCGTCGCCATGACGACCTACAGGTATTGACCTGTCGCGACTCGTTCGATGGCTCGACCACCTTCGCGATCAGCCTCGGCCCGGCCCTTCACGAGCGTTCGGATGAAGACGATTCGCTCGCCCTTCTTGCCGCTGATCTTGGCCCAGTCGTCGGGGTTCGTCGTGTTCGGCAGGTCTTCGTGCTCTTTGTACTCCTGCTTGATCGAGTCGAGCAGGTCTTGAGTCGACACTCCCCGCGCCCCGCCGGCGATGACTCGCTTGATCGCCAGCTTCTTCGCCCGGCGCACGATGTTCTCGATCATGGCCCCGGAGGAGAAGTCCTTGTAGTAGAGGATCTCCTTGTCGCCGTTCTGGTAGGTGACCTCCAAGAACTGATTGCACTCGTCGTCGCGGTACATCTCCTCGACCGTGGCGAGGATCATCTCGGGAACCTTCTCGTCGGGAGCGATCGGAATCTCGTCGGTGAGGTACCGGGCGAAGATCTGCCGGGCGGCGTCGGCGTTGGGCCGCTCGATCTTGATCTTCACGTCGAGACGACCAGGGCGCAGGATGGCCGGGTCGATGAGATCCTCGCGGTTGGTCGCACCGATCACGATCACGTTGCGGAGCCCCTCGACACCGTCGATCTCGGCGAGCAACTGCGGCACGATCGTCGACTCCATGTCGCTGCTGATGCCCGAGCCGCGGGTGCGGAACATCGAGTCCATCTCGTCGAAGAAGACGATGACCGGCCAGCCTTCCTCGCTCTTCTCACGCGCCCGTTGGAAGACGAGGCGGATCTGCCGCTCGGTCTCGCCGACATACTTGTTGAGCAGCTCCGGACCCTTGATGTTGATGAAGTAGCTGCGGCCCTTTTCACCACCTGTCTTGTCCGCCACCTTCTTGGCGAGCGAGTTGGCGACGGCTTTGGCGATCAGGGTCTTGCCGCAACCAGGAGGGCCGTAGAGCAAGATGCCCTTCGGCGCCGGGAGCTGGTGCTCGGCGAACAGGTCGTGGTACAGGAACGGCAACTCGACGGCGTCGGCGATCTGCTCGATCTGCGTGTCGAGGCCGCCGATGTCGGAGTAGGAGATGTCGGGCACTTCCTCGAGCAGGAGATCTTCGACCTCGGGCCGGGGCAGCTTCTCGAGCAGCATGTTGGTGCGCGGGTCGAGCCGCATGGTGTCACCGCTGCGCAGGTGCACTCCGCGGAGCGAATCGGCGAGCTCGCAGACTCGCTCCTCATCGGCTCGGCCGACGACGAGTGCGCGCACTCCGTCGTCGAGCAGTTCCTTGATGGCGACCACCTCGCCGGTGACCTCGGGATGACGGGCCTGGACGACGTTGAAGCTCTCGTTGAGCACCACCTCGGATCCTCGCGGCAGTTCGTCGTGATCGATGTCGGGATGGAGTCCGACGCGCATCTTGCGTCCGCTGGTGAGGACGTCGACGGTGCCATCGTCGTTCTTGCCGACGATCACGCCGTACGCCGACGGCGGCTGGGTGAGCTTGTCAACTTCGTCACGCAACGAGGAGATGTGTTCGCGCGCCTCACGCAGGGTGTAGCTCAGCTTCTCGTTCTGCGAGACCGCCTGGGCGAGCTGGCCCTTGGTCTCGAGGAGGCGTTCCTCCAGCGCCCGCTGGCGCTTCGGGGCGTCGGCGAGGCGTCGACGCAACTGGTCGATCTCTTGTTCGAGCACGACGACCTGCGCCTGCAAGACAGCGTCGGAGCCATCAGAATCCTGTGCCATGGTCGGAACCTACACGCGCCGGGTGTCACCCGGCGTGCACTGAGTCGCGAATGGGCCGAAGGAACCAGCCGTGACACCCATCACCTGTGGCCGACAACCACTGATTGCAGGTGGCAGGCCTGTATGATCACATCCGTCTGAAGCTTCTACTGAGGAGACTGCGAGCATGAAGGTCTGGATCGACCAGGATCTGTGCACCGGCGACGGGTTGTGTGAAGAGATCGCGCCCGACGTCTTCACCCTCCTCGACGACGGCCTTGCCTATGTTCGCGAGGGCGACAAGATCTACGCAACCGCCAAGGGCAACCCGCAGGGTGCCGAAGGCATGGCCAGCTTCCCCGACAGCAAGCTCGAAGCCGTCATCGAGAGCGCCGAGGAATGCCCCGGCGAGTGCATCTTCATCGAGCCATAGCCCTTCGGGTTCAGCCCAAGAAGCGCGCCGTGGTCAAGAACCCGGTGTGAGCCACCATGCGATGGTCAGGCCGTACAGCCTGTCCCTCGACGTACCAGCCGCGGTGCAGCACCTCGAGACTTCGCGTGCCGTTCCACGCCTTCGACGCCAGTGCTTCGCGCAGTTGCGACACTTGCATGATCGAGGGCGTGTAGGCGATGAGGATGCCTCCCGGTCGCAACGCCTCCATGGCGTGAGGCACCACCTGCCAGGGCTCGGGTAGATCGAGCACCACCCGATCGATGCCCCGCTCGTCGATGCCCTCGTAGCAGTCACGCAGTTCGACGTGGTAGCGCTCCATCGCAGCTTCACCGAGGAAGCTACGGACGTTGGCCTTGGCACGGTTGGCGAAGTCTTCACGAAGCTCGTAGCCGACGATCTCGGCCCCCCAGCGCAACATCGTCATGCTCAGCGCACCGGACCCGACTCCGCTCTCCAACACGCGCACGCCCGGGCCGATGTCGGCAAGCATGCAGATCGGCGCGAGATCTTTCGGATAGATCACCTGCGCGCCGCGCGGCATCTCCACGACGAAATCCTCGAGCGTCGGTCGAAGAGCCGTGTAGGGGGAGCCTTTGGTGCTCTTGACGACGACCCCCTCCAACTGGCCGACGAGGTCGGCGTGCGGGAAGAACCCGTTGTGGCTGTGGAACTCGGCACCCTCGGCCAGGGTGATGAGGTACCGACGCTGCTTCAAGTCGAGCAGGAGCACCTTGTCGCCGATCGCGAAGGGTTTGTTCATCGGATCGACGAGCGGCCACGTCGGGCCGCGCGGCGCTCATCGCGAGTCGGCGGCTCGATGACCTCGAGACGCAACGCCTGCCCGGGTTTGAGCACCTCGGTGGCAACCACCTGCTCGCTCTTGCCGAACGCCTTCCTGAACCACCTGGCGCCCCACACGAACGCGCCAACAGTCATCCAGCCCCGACTTCCACCGAGCACCCCCTTGTACAGCGCATTGCGACGCAAGGCCGCGAAGGGTGACAGAGCTCTGGGACGGCGAGGCACAGGTCAGACCCGGCGGATCTCGACCAGAGTCGTCTTCTTCTTGCCGCGGCGGCTTCCGAGCAGGAAGACGATCAGTAGGAGGACGACACCGGCGACGATGCCCGCCGTCATCAACGTTTGCTTCTTGTCCTCGACTCGGCCTTGGACACTGTCTTGAAGTTGACGAAATCGCGTCTCGAGGTCGTCGCGGGTGATGCGTTGTTGGGACATCATCGGCTCTCTTTCTGCAAGGTCTTCTTCTTCGTGATACGCCACGCGGCAATCCCCATGACGGCCACGCTGATCAGAAACCCGAACAGGTATGGCAGCAATGCCATCCACGGGCCACGGAAGGTTCGCCCGTATTCGTTCTGGATCATGCGCAGCGCACCGAGCACCAGGAACACGCAGCCCGTTCCGATCAGAAACGCACCCGCTACGCCTCTGCCCAACCATCGCCAGGCGCCTTTGATCGGGCCCAGCGTCTCTTGCCGAACGTACTCCTTGACGAGGTCGACGACCTGACCGATGTCTCCTGGGTCGCTCTTCGAAGCGGACTTATCCTTGTCGGGCACGGCCATATGTGTAGCACGCGGAGGCATGGTCGGGCTTCAGCCCAAACGGAAGCGCAGCCCCGCTTCGACCTCGTCGAGCAGCCGCACGATCAGGTCGAGGCGCGTGGCCGGATCCGAAGCACACAACACGGCGTACAGATCGGCAGGGCCGAGCGGGCTGACCGCCGCCAACAGGAACGTGTCGACCGTCGGGTCACCAGAGAGCTCGAGCTCAGGCACGCCCGAGCGATCACCCATCTCCACCGCGAGCGCGATGCATCGCCTCACTCGGACGGCGGTCTCCTCGACCCGATCCGCCGACGGCTCACCGAACGCGTCAGGCCAGTCTTCGATCTCCGCTCGCGGGTAGGGGTCGTCGACGAGCCATTCAACGACCTTGAAACGCCGAGTTCCCACAGCCACGACGGCGAACCGGTCACCCTCGATCGCCGCGACTTGCGCCATCTTGGCCACCACCCCGACCGCAAGACGAGAATCGCCGCCGCCCACCTCGTTGCCCCGATCGATCAGCACCACCCCGAACTCATGCTCGGGCGCGTCGAGACAGTCGCGAACCAGTTGCTGATACCTGGGCTCGAACACATGCAATGGCAGAACACCACCTGGCAGCAGCACCGTGCCGAGCGGAAACATGGGCATGACCGCCATCAGCGGTTCATCGCGGTGCGAGTGTCGCGGCAGTGGGCCCGGTCGGATACGGGCCCAGCGCGGCAGCGAGCTGATCCCACAACGGTCGATAGTTCTTGGCGATGCATTCACCGTTCTGGAGAAGGACGAACTCGATCGCCCCTCCTCCGGCCTCGGGCACGTAGCCTCCCAGCGATTTCGCACCGAGCTGGCCGGGATTGCAGTTCGGGTTGAGCGAGCCCGTCTTGCCGTGCAACTTGCCCGCCAGCGGACTGTCGGCAAAGACATCGGCGAGGGTGCCGCCGGCAGCGCCGGCAACCGGCATGCCTTGACCCACGGCATCAGTTGGCGAGCCGTGCTCGAGCACGCCGAGAATTGCCGCGCAGGTCAATCGATTGGCATCGGACAGCCCGGATCCGTCGACCAGTTGGACTCCAACCGTCGGCACTCCCCATGCGGCGAGCTTCTCCATCACCACTTGCAAACCCGCAGTGCGCGTGCCTTGACCCTTGGCTTGGTAGCCGACCTCCTTCAGCACCATCTCCGAGGTGTTGTTGTCGCTCGTGGTCAACATCTCGGCGAGGATCGCGGGGAGCGGCTGTGACTGGATCTCGGCGATGGTCGCCCCACCGGCGGAGG
The DNA here is from genome assembly GCA_036262105.1 of Ilumatobacteraceae bacterium. Lineage (GTDB taxonomy): Bacteria > Actinomycetota > Acidimicrobiia > Acidimicrobiales > Ilumatobacteraceae > JAENVT01. The sequence continues at coordinate 2,555 of DATAJN010000718.1, read as the reverse complement.
TGCCGCTGGCCACGTCACCCACCGAAATGCCGCGGGCGACCAGCAGGTCGCGCAGTACCGATGCGGCGCCCAGTGCCGGATCCTTCGCCGAGTTGGTCGGTGTCTGCCACGAGTCGTTGGCCAACAACGCATCGATCGGCCCGGCTTCGGTGATGTGGTCGGCGTTGGCCCACGCCGGGGCGAAGTACTCATCGTCGTAGCGCGACCCGTCGCCGATCAGCTTGCCGGTGATCTTGGTGACCCCATGTTGCTGAATCGCGTCGGCCAACGACTCGAAGGACGTCTCGTTGAAGGGCGGGTACTTCGACAACCCGTTCCACCACTCACTGGCCAGCACCGGGTCGCCGCCACCGACGAGATAGAGGTCACCGTCGACGACACCGTCGGCACCGACCGTGCCGACCACCTTGGTCGTATAGGTGAACCCCGGGCCGAGTACGTCGAGTGCAACCGCGGCGGTGAGGATCTTCAGGTTGCTGGCCGGCGACAGCGGCAACGTGTCGTTCTTCGCAGCCACCTCCTGACCGTCGATGGCCAACGCGAAGCAGCGGTTGTCGTCGACCGACGCGAGCAGCGGTTGCAGCGCAGTCTGCAGTGCGGAGACATTGACTTCGCGTGACAGCACCTCCGGGGCGCGGCGGACGGACAGCAATGGTGTGGTCATCGGCGCCGGCATCGTCGCCGGATCAGGCGCGACCGGCTGCACCACTGGCGGGGGTCGACGGGCGTCGGCGAACCTCCACAGCGCGCCGAGACCCAATGCGGGAACGGCAGCCAACACCACGAGCACAGCAATCGGGTTGACCCGGCGAGCGACCATCAGCTCAACCCTCTTCGACGGCGAAACTCGGCGTATCGGTACATGTGCTCGAGCGCGGTGACCGCGCGGTTGCCGCTCGCGTAGCACAGGCGCCCGGCGGCGCGCAGTGCCGCCGGGCCTGGGTTGTCGGGATCGGCGACGGCCAGTTCGGTGGCGGCGAGGATCGGCTTGTCGTAACCACGCGAGAGTTGGTCGACAGCTTCGGCGAAGCGCTGGTCTTGTCGCTCGTGGTAGGCGACGATCCGGTCGAGCCCGTGTGTCGAGTGAAATCCTCCTTCGCGCATCAGCCTGGCCTGGTTGCTCTGGATGCCGAGGCCGAGATAGATCACCGAGTGCACATCAGGGTGAGCGGTGATCATCTCCAGCACTTCCGGAATCGTGTCACGCGTCTCGCCTCCGGCGCAGTCGACCGGGTTGTTCCGGCTCCACCGCGAAGGCAACTTGCCATCGATCTCGGCCATGAGGTCGGCGGGGAGGGGCAACAGGGTGAGACCCTCCGCTCGTCCGATCGCATCGGAGGTGACGACACCCCATCCGCCGGCAGTCGTGAGCACCACGACGTTCGGCCCCCGCGGCAACGGCTGGGTCGCGAAGCTGGCAGCCGCCTCGAAGGCCTCCTCGACGGTCGCCGCCCTGGTGACACCCGTCTGACGACAGACGCCGTCGAACACCTTGTCGTCGGTGGCGAGCGCACCGGTATGACTCGCGGCCGCCTTGGCGCCTCCCTCGGTCGCCCCGCCTTTGACGACGACGAGCGGCTTGCGACGGACGACCGCGGCAAACGTCTCGAGCAGGTCGCGTCCATCGACGATGCCTTCGACGTACGCCAATGACACCGCCGACTCATCGTCGTCGGCGTACCAGTGGAGGTAGTCGGCCGGTGTGACCGCCGCAGCGTTGCCCGCCGAAACCGCTCGACTGATGCCGACGCCGGTCTGACGCGCGTAGTTCATGAAGCTGCTGACGAAGTTGCCGCTTTGGCTCGCCACCGCGATTCGGCCGCGCGGGGGGTAGGGCGCCACGATCTGGGCGCACAGGTTCGCCGGGGTGCTGACCAGTCCCTGTCCGTTGGGACCGGCAAGCAACATGCCCAGTTCGTCGGCAAGCGCGACCAGATCGGCCTCGGCGGCACGACCGGCTGCGCCGGCCTCGCCGTAGCCGGCACTCGTGACGAATGCGGCGGTGACGCCCTTGGCCGCGCACCCACGCAACAGACCCAGGTTCGCGGCCGCCGGCGTGCAGACGAACACCAGGTCGATCACGCCGTCGGGGAGCAGCGCGACATCCGACACCGTGCGGATGCCGAGCACCTCTTCTCCTTCGAGGTTGGTTCCGTAGACCACGCCGCGATAGCCGCCGGCGAGGATGTTGTGAAGGCTGACGAAGCCGAACTTCCCGGGGTGGGTGCTCGCCCCTGCGACGAGAACCCCTTTGGGATCGAACAGGGCTCGGAACTGGGCGTCGGTTGGCCGTCCGCGGCACGGCGGTGCCGTGATCGGCTCACCGAGCTCGACCAGCGCGTCGACGGCCACCACGGCGCCCTGCGAGGTGATGATCAGCGGGTTGACATCGACGGCGACGACGTCGGGCCGATCAGCGACCAGGTCGGACAACCCGAGAAGCACCGAGGTGAGCTGCCGGCGATCGACCGCGGCATCTCCCCGAAACGCTCCGAGGAGCTTCTGCGTGGCCAGGCCGTCGATCATGTCGGCCGCGTCGACCTCGCTGATCGGCA
>DATAJN010000717.1:0-4221 GCA_036262105.1 Ilumatobacteraceae bacterium | reverse complement strand
GCGAAGATCCAGATCGCCGTGTTCGTGGCGACACCACCACCGTTTTCGATGAACCACTGGAACTTGAAGCTGGCCAGTTCAGGTGTGGCGCTGTTGTTCTTGGTGACGACGAACAAGGCGATGAACGACACGAGCATCAAGGCCGAGCCGAACATGGTGTACAAGAAGAACTTCAACGAGGCGTACTGGCGATTGTCGCCACCCCACACGCCGATCATGAAGTACATCGGCAGCAGCACCAGTTCGAAGAACACGAAGAAGAGGATCAGGTCCTGGGCGATGAAGGTGCCCGCCATTCCGACCTGCAGGACGAGCATGAGGATGAAGAACGCCTTGGGGTTGCCGGGGGCCGGAACGTGGTCCCACGAGTACACGATGACCAACAAGGTGATGACCATCGACAGGAGGTACAGCGGCAGGCTGATGCCGTCGAGCCCCACCGTGTACGTCGCCCTGATCGGGCGGATCCAGTCGTTCGTGGTGAAGAACTGCAACTTGCCGGCTTGCCCGTAGTCGAACTTGACGGCGGTGTAGACGCCGACCAACAGCGTGGCCAACGCCGTGACCACGGCGATGCCCTTCACCATCGTCTCTTCCCGTTTCGGGATGAACAGCATCGCCACGACGCCGACGATCGGCAGGAACGTGCCGACGCTCAGCAGCCATTGTTGGTTTTGGAGTACGTCCATGTGGTTCCTCTAGCTGTTGACGAGTACGAGTACGAGCGCACCGACCGCTGCTGAAGCAAACAGCAGCGCCCCGTACAGACTGACCTTGCCGGATTGCACCGGTTGCAGTGCACCACCAGTGCCACGGGCGACGGTGCCACTGCCGTTGACGACGCCATCGACCAGTCGTTGGTCGATGTTCTTGTAGATCCAGTTGCTGGTCTTGCGACCGCCGATGCCTGCAGCGTTGACGATGCGGTCGAGCACATGCTGGTTGGTCCAGTAGGCCGCTGCGGCAATCGGGTGGGCGATGCCGTGAACGATGACCTTCTCGTACAGGTCATCGAGGTAGTACTTGTTGACCAGGAAACGATGGCCGGCGCCGAGCACCGGATTGCGCTTGGTGAGACCTTTCAGTCGTGAAGCCGCGGTTCCGAACACCTGCTTGCACAGCGCCAGGCTGACGAGGAAGCCGGCGGCAACAAGAGCTATCGACGGCAGTGCCTTCACCCATTCGAACGTCGGGCCGTCGGGCAGGGCGACGCCGATCGACGACTCGGTCCACCGCTCGAACAGGTGGATCTTGAACGGCGCGGCGTTGATGTACCCGGAGACGACGGCAAGGAAGCCGAGGATCAACAACGGCACCGTGATGAGCCACGACGAGTCGGTAGGTGCGAACCCCAGAGGCTTGGCGGGGATCGGCTCGGCCGCGTGAGAGTCGTGAGTGTCGTGCGAGGCGTCGGCGTGGTGAGCATCGTGACCGTGGACGAAGTGAGCCGCTGCACCACGCGCCTCGCCGAAGAACGTGAGGTAGGTGGCGCGGGTCATGTACCCGGCGGTCATGAACGCACCGATCAGCCCGACGATCATGAACACGCCGTAGTGGAAGTGGCCGGCCGAATCGATGATCTCGTCCTTCGAGAAGAACCCACTGAAGAAGGGCACACCACACAGCGCGGCCGTGGCCAGGATCCACGTGATGAAGGTGACCGGCATCTTGCGGGCCAGGCCGCCCATGTCTTTCTTCATGTCGAAGCTGTGGTGGCTGCCGGTGTGCGCGACTGAGCCGGCACACAGGAACAAGCAGCACTTGAAGAACGCGTGGGTGAAGATGTGGAAGACCGCCGGCACCCAAGCACCGACACCGAGACCCATCATCATGTAGCCCAGTTGGCTCACCGTCGAATAGGCCAAGACCTTCTTGATGTCGTTCTGCACGAAGGCCAATCCGGCAGCGATCAACACGGTGATGCCGCCGATCACGGCGATCAGGTTGAAGTGCTGGCCGACGACGTTGATCATGAGCCCGGCATGGAACACCGGGTAGAGGCGCGCCACCAGGAACACACCGGCCACGACCATGGTCGACGAGTGCAACAGCGCGCTCACCGGTGTGGGGCCGGCCATCGCATCGGGCAACCAGGTGTGCAGCGGGAACTGGCCACTCTTGCCGATGGCAGCGATGAACAGGGCAACTGCTGCCCACAGCAGCACGGTGTGACCGGTGGCAGGGTTGTTGGCCCACGCGTGCAAGCCGGTGATGGTGAACGTTCCGGAGGCGCCGAACATGATCGCCGTGCCGACCAGCATGCCGACGTCGCCGACGCGAACGGTGAGGAACGCCTTCACCGCGGCGCGGGCGTTGGCTTCCTCCTCCCACCAGTGGCCGATCAGCAGGAACGAGCAGAGACCCATGATCTCCCAGCCGAGGATCAACTGCACCATGTTCTCGGCGAGAGCCATCGTCAGCATGCCCGCGCTGAACAGAGTGATCGACGCGAAGAAGTGGGTGTAGCGGCGATCGCCGCGCACGTATTCGAGCGAGTAGATCTGCACGAGGGTGGAGATGAAGGTGACCAGCAGCAGCACCATCACGGCGAGGCCGTCGACGTGCTCGCCGAGCCCGAAGTGCAGCCCACCGCTCTGCCACCACGTCCATGACTTGATCACCGGCTCGGCGTCCTCCACACCGCGCACGTGGTGGATCCACTGATAGGTCGTCCCGACCGCCAGCACCAATCCGATCACCATGCTGGCGATGCCGACCTCTGAACCACCCCACGGCAGCACCCGCCGCCCGTTGATCTCGAACTTGCCGAACAAGATGATGAGAAAGAAGGCGACGCCGGGGACGAGCGGGATCAACCAGGCGTGTTCGAGGAACCAGCCAGCTGCTTCTGCAGCAACCATCGATTCAGCCCTTCATTTCCGACAGCTCGTCGAGCGAGATGCTCTTGCGGTTGCGGTACACCAACAGCACCATCGCCAGGCCAACGCCCACCTCAGCCGCTGCAACGGCGATGATGTACAGGGCGAAGACGTTGCCGTCGAGGTTGTGATGCAACTGGCTGAACGCCAAGAGGTTGATGTTGACGGAGTTGAGGATCAGTTCGATCGACATCAGCACCATGACCGCGTTCTTGCGGGCGATCACGCCGTAGACGCCGATGCAGAACAGCACGGCGCCCAGCAGCAGGAACTCATTGATCAGCATGAGAGCTCACTAATCCTTTCGGGCCAGCACGATGGCGCCGATGACGGCGGCGAGCAGCACGAACGACAACGCTTCGAACGGCAGGAGGAACGGCTTGAAGATGCTGTCGCTGAGCTCCGCAGTGGACACTTGTGTGGTGGGGTCGAGCCGATCGGCACCGAAGCCCTTGATCAACACGTAGACCATGGCACCGAGCATCAACAGCGCAACCGGGATGCCGAGTGCCCAACCCTTGTTGTTGAGATCGGTCTCGCGCCCGACGCGTGCTCGCGTGAGCATGACGCCGAACAGGAACAGGATCATCACCGCGCCGATGTAGACGAGAACCTGGGTGACGGCGACGAACTCGGCGGCCAGCAGCAGGTACTGGGCGGCGGCGCCGGCCATGACTGCCACCAGCGACAGCGCCGCGTGCACGACGTTGCTGCTGCGCACGACGTTGATGGCACCGACGATCATGAGCGCGGCGATGATGCCGAAGCCGATGTTCTCGGCGACGTTGATGTCGGTCGAAGCCGCGACGACCATCACTTCTTGCCCTTCTTGTCGGCGCCGACTTCCAGTTCTGGCGCCTCCGGAACGGTCTCCATCCACTCGCCGAGCTTGGTCTTGTCGTGCAGCAGGTCGGCGATCTTCGGCTCGCTGTACTCGTACTCGGGACTCCAGAACAGGGCGTCGAACGGGCACACCTCGACGCAGATGCCGCAGTACATGCACAACGCATAGTCGATGTCGAAACGGTCGACGATGTTGACCTTGCGCGGTGCGCCGCCGGCACGGCGCGGCGGCGCCAAGGTCTTGTGAGCCTCGATGTAGATGCACCAGTCGGGGCAGCTACGCGAGCAGAGCATGCACGACGTGCAGTTGTCTTCGCGAAGTGCGATGACACCGCGAGAGCGGATGGGCGGCGCTTCCTTCTCGTGCGGGTACTGCACGGTGTTGGCGCCGCCGCCGAGCTTCTTCGGCTTCATGGTGTGACCGAGCGTCTTCAAGGTGACGCCGAGCCCTATGCCGAGCCCCTTTGCCAGACCTACTACCTGCGGCTTGTCGGCCATC
>DATAJN010000716.1:0-2670 GCA_036262105.1 Ilumatobacteraceae bacterium | reverse complement strand
TCCAGATACAGGTCGGCAAGATCGTGCCGTCCATCGCTCGTGAAGTGAGAGACGAACTCATAGCTCAGTTCCATCGCCGCCGCCCGTTGTGCCACGGCTGCCTCCGACTGCGGCTTGTCGACGACGTCGGGCAAGTCGAGTGCCGAGCTCGCTGCACGGAGCGCCTGGCCTCCAAGGATGTCGAGCAGCACTTCGGCGATGATCGCGTGCGACGCGGCGTTCGAAGGTTCCCCGTCGGCCGCCATAGCTGCCGACCAGCGGATGTGATAGGCGAGTTGACCGAGCTGTCCATCGTCGATGGTGACGGCCCCAGTCAGCGCACGGTCCATCGGTGTCTGCGAGGCGTTGTGCTCCATGAACACATCACACATGACGCAGCATCACGATGCCCAGGGCCGAACGTCCCCGGACGTGGTGGCAAAGAGCCCGGGACCGATCGTTTCGGCCTCGACACCTAGTGTCTCGTCCATGCCGTACGTCGCCGATCCTGACCGTTACGAGTCGATGGCCTACCGCCGTTGTGGCCGCAGCGGGGTGCTGCTACCTGCCATATCACTGGGGTTGTGGCACAACTTCGGCGATGATCGAGCGTGGGAGACTCAGCGCGAGATCTGCCGTCGGGCCTTCGATGTCGGTGTGACGCACTTCGATCTGGCCAACAACTACGGGCCGCCCTACGGAGCCGCAGAGTCGAACTTCGGCCGCATCCTCGCCGCCGACTTTGCTGGTCACCGCGACGAGCTGTTCATCTCGACGAAAGCGGGGTATGACATGTGGCCGGGCCCGTACGGCGACCTCGGCTCTCGCAAGTACCTGCTCGCCTCCCTCGATCAGTCCCTGATGCGGATGGGCCTCGACTACGTCGACGTGTTCTACTCACATCGAGTCGACCCCGACACTCCGCTGGAGGAAACGGTGGGCGCACTGGCCTCGGCGGTCACGCAAGGCAAGGCGCTGTACGTCGGCATCTCCTCGTACTCGTCGGAGCGCACCCGCCTGGCCGCGCAGTTGTTGGCCGAGCACAAGGTTCCCTTGTTGATCCATCAGCCGTCGTATTCGATGTTCAACCGCTGGACCGAGGCCGATCACCTGCTCGACACGCTCGAACAGGTCGGCGCCGGATGCATCGCCTTCTCCCCACTTGCCCAGGGCCTGCTCACCGACCGTTACCTGCATGGCATTCCCGCCGACTCGCGTGCTGCCACCGGCGGTGCGTTGCAGCCCGACTCGATCACCGAAGAACGTCTGGCGCGCGTTCGCGCACTCAACGAGATCGCCGCGCGCCGCGGCCAGTCGCTCGCCGAACTGGCCCTCGTGTGGGCGTTGCGCGACCCGCGTATGACATCACTCGTGATCGGGGCCAGCAGCGTGCGGCAACTCGACGACAACGTCGCAGCCCTGAACAACATGTCGTTGTCGGACGCCGAGGTGGCCGAGATCGATCAGTACGCCACCGATGCCGGTATCAATCTCTGGAAACGCTCCAGCGATCAGTGACCCAGCGCTCAGCGCCCAACTCGGCGCCGGCGCCGGTCGTGGTGAAGTGTTGATGCCATGCCGAACAACGTCCCCGCCACGATGCGACAGATCCGATCACTGGTCACCGACGACGGGCAACTGAAGTTGTCGCTGGCTGCCGTCGAGGTGCCCACACCACAGCCGCACGAGGTTCTGGTACGCATCGAGGCTGCGCCGATCAACCCATCCGACCTCGGGCTGTTGCTGGCCTCGGCCGACATCGATACGGCTACCTCGAGCGGTTCGGCAGACGACCCGGCCGTGACGGCGGCGATCCCGCCGCAAACCATGCGCGGTCTTGCCGCTCGTGTCGGCGAGTCGATGCCGGTGGGCAACGAGGGCGCCGGAATCGTGGTCGCCGCCGGCTCGTCGGACGAAGCGCAGGCGCTGCTCGGCCGTACCGTGGCGATCATCGGAGGCGCGACCTACGCGGAGTACCGATGCCTCCCAGCGGCGATGTGCCTGCTGCTGCCCGACGGTACCGACCCGGCCGACGGAGCATCGTGCTTCGTCAATCCTCTCACCGCACTCGGGATGGTCGAGACGATGAGGATGGAGGGTCACACCGCCTTGGTGCACACTGCAGCGGCGTCGAACCTCGGCCAGATGCTGCAGAGGATCTGCCTGGCCGACGGTGTGCCCCTCGTCAACATCGTGCGCCGGCCCGAGCAAGCCGAACTGCTCACCGGCATGGGCGCAACTCACGTGTGCAACTCCGCTGCGGAGTCGTTCATGGAAGATCTCACCAAGGCCCTCGTCGACACCGGGGCAACGATCGCGTTCGACGCGATCGGCGGCGGCCGCCAAGCGGGCCAGATCCTGGCGTGCATGGAGGCCGCGATCAACGCCAACGCCACCGAGTTCAGCCGCTACGGGTCGAACGTGCACAAGCAGGTGTACATCTACGGCGGGCTCGACCGTGGCCCAACCGAGTTCAACCGCAACTTTGGCATGGCCTGGGGTATTGGCGGCTGGCTGCTCACCCCCTTCCTCGGCAAGGTCGGCGCGGCGGGCATCGACCGCCTGCGCAACAGGGTGTTGGCCGAGCTCACGACGACCTTCGCCAGCCACTACACCGACGAGGTCTCGCTGGCTGGTGCGCTCGGTCTCGACGCCATCAAGACCTACGCTCGTCAGGCGACCGGGCAGAAG
>DATAJN010000715.1:0-8474 GCA_036262105.1 Ilumatobacteraceae bacterium | reverse complement strand
GTTCGGTGCGATCGCCTGACCGGCCACGAGGAGGGCCACGACTGCGGCGATCGCACCGAACAAGCCGAGAGCGACGGCCTCCGGCTTGACCGTGCGCTCGACCTGAGACTCGATCCGTGACGTGACGTGGAAGTCGTAGTTCGCGGGCCCGGGTAGCGCGTCGATGAACGCTTGCTCGGTCGCGGCGACATCTTCCGCACCATGGTTCAGCTGCAGCCCGAAGATCGTGTTCAGCGCTTCGTCCGCGGTTGCGTGGGCAAGAGCCGGCGTGAAAAGAACGCTGGCCGGGTAGCGATCAACGTCGTCCTGGACGACCTGGTTGTTGACCACCATGATCCCGACCAACTTGGCGTCGACGCGCAGCGTGGGCGCAACGCTCGCCGAGCCGAAGACCGATGAGTTGACCTGATCCATCGTGTAGAAGCCGAAGGGCATGGTTTGCCCGAGATGGACTCCCAATGCAGCAGCGGCCGCCTGGGTCATGAGGACCTCGTCCACCTGTGCCGGATCGGCCATCCGGCCACTCACGATCGTCGGACGATCCACATCCGACATGAGACCATCGCTGCTGGCAAAGGCGTTGATCTCGGGGATCGTCTCCATGCGCGGCGCCCCGTTCGACCCGAGCGGGAGGGCGGCGACAGCCGTCATGCTGGCGATCCGCTTCACGTGCGGCAGCTTGGCGATCCCCGCGGTCAACTCCGGTGGCGCCACACCATCGAAGTAAGAGATCGTCAGGTCCGATGGATTGGTACTCCTCATGAACGTGGAGTACGACGACTGGGTACGCCGCGCCCCGGCCACGGCCGCCATGGCGACTCCGCCGATGAAGGCGATGAGCACGACCAGCCCGAGGTAGCCGCCGAGTTGGCGACGTAGCGTGGCACGAAATCGGAAGAGGCCAACGCGCCACACGTTGGAAGTGTGAACCATTCAGCTGTTGACGCCAAGGTTGGTAGCCGCAGCTAGCAAGTCGTGCTAGCCACACTCCCCAGCTCAGCTGGCTCGTTCGAAACGCTCCTGGAAGGTGCGCAACGCGGCGTCGCTGTTCACCACGGTGACGAAGGCACGGCGGTTGGCGCAGTCGCCCTTGACCCTGGTGAGGCCGACGTAGGCGTTGCGGTGGTGCCGCTCGCTCCAGCCCACCGACATCACGACAGCTCGCGATTCCCAGCCCTTGAAGCTCTGGTACGTGGAACCCTTCACCCCAATTGCGCCGCTCCAGAAGCCCAGCTTGTGCTCGCGCTTCTCGGTCGGCGTACGCCCGAACATGTGCTGCACGTCGTAGCCGGCGATCTCGATCACGCGCACCGCATCGAGACCCTCTTCGTGGCTGTTGGCCAGGAACACAACGTCGCTCGGAGCCAGGTCGGGGCTGGCCTTCAGCATGGCCACCACCTCCCGCCCGAGGCGGTGACCGGTCGACTCCCCCGGTTCGGTGTTGACCCATCGGCGAACCGTGGGCTGGAACGGAAGCACGTTGAGTGGATGATCATCGGGCACCGACGGGTTCACGTCCCAGTCGTCGAGCGCCAGCTGGGCGAACTCGGCGACGACGGGCGTGAGGTCGGGCGGCATCCGGTACGAACCGCGCAACTCGGTCCACGGGCCGCTGAAGCCGGCGCCGGTCAGGCGCAGTTCGTCGGTCCACGCCCGCTGCCCGTAGACGTCTTGCGTCGGGTCGGCCACCAGCAACAGCTCACCTTCGGGGCGACACACCAGGCGACGCAGGAAGTTCCACCACTTCAGGCTGAAATCCTGCCCTTCGTCCACCAGCACCGCGTCGAACCGCTGGCCGTAACCGAGGCGGTACGACTCGATGCCCCGGTCGATGAGCTCCTCGTAGGCCGACAACATGCCGGGCAACACGGCAGCCGACATGTCGGCACCGGCGATGCGACTGTCGTCGATGGCCTGCTCGCAGAGCGCGTGCAAGTGGGCGAACGTGATGCGCGTCAGCGGCGCACCCAGGGAGCGGCAATGGCTGGCCGCGAGATCCCGCAGGTAGTGCGGCAACGTCGAGTTGAACGCCACCACCAGCACTTCCTTGCCTTCGTGGGCGAGCCGAGCGGCACGGGCAGCGAGCCCGACCGACTTGCCGCAACCGGCAGCGCCACGCACGCGGCGGATGCGCGCCTTCGACGGGTTGTTGGCGATGTTGGCAGCGGCGGCGCTGAGCGCAAGGGGCCGGCGTGCGTCGCTGAGCGGCGCCACCATGCGTTCGAATTGTCCCCAGTCTGTCTGTACTTGCCCCACGTCCATATCTCCCTGTCCCCAGAACATCGGCGCTAGCAGGGCACGGCTTGAGTGTGTTTCCCACCGGAGCGATGTCGAGGAACGCCGGCTGCGTGAACCGTGTGTCGGTCGTGTCCAGCTCGCATGGGCGCGATTTCAGAAGCAAGGTTTCGGCCTCCTCGCCCATGCAGCACCGTTGTGCGCAATTTCGGATGTGCGCCTTCCGCTTTCGCGCCCATGCATCGGCGATCGGAGCACGCGCCCGAACGGCGCGTCGGTCACGATGGGGCTGCTCGCCGGTTGGACGTGCCGCCGCGATTCCTCGAGGGCTGACTGTGCCGCGCATCTCCGCCGACGGGCTGACGGCGGAGAAGCGCCGAGGTTTCTCCGGCAGATCGATTGGGAAGAGCGCCGATTGGGAAGAGTGTCGGCATGAGGATTCGAGTCGTCCACGGTGTCATCGTCGCAGCTGCACTAGCGATCACAGGTTGCACGTCCGACAGCCGATCATCGTTGGCAACCGACTTGCAGAGTGCAGCCACCGACATCGCCAACGTTGCCGGTGATGCAGCCAATGCCGCAGCCGAGGTCCTCGCACGCAACATCGCCACGCAGCAGGGTGAGGAGCAGTTCAAGAACGCCGGCCAAGAGCTCGCCGGACCGCTCACGTGTGAGGCCAAGGTTCAAGACGGCGTCGCCAAGATCGACATCACCTGCACCGGCTCGACCAAGGGCGGAGGAGCGGCGGTGCTCACGGGAACGACCAACGAAGTGCCGGGCGCGTCGATTGTTTCCCTCGACGGTGATTTCACCGGAACTGTCGACGGCGCGACGGTCTTCACCACGCAACGCCTGGGTGGCTGAGTCCGACGTAATCGGTAGTCCCTGTGGAGTGGTTCGGGGTCACCTGCGAGCCTCGAAACACTCCACTCTCGGTCCGGTGGGGGCCGTCACCCGAGCGGGTGGATCTTCGAATAAATGGTTGCGGTTCAATGACGAAATCATTACGGTTACATGAAGGTGGACGCTGAGGAATTCAGATCGTGGCATCTCTGCCCGGTTGACAGAGAGGAACCCCGTGTCACCATCATCCCATGTCAAGCGCTATTTCGGCGTTGTGCTCAGTGCCGTGCTCCTGGCGATCGGCGCGCCGATCGTGGCGCTCATCGGCACCGCCGATGCCGTGCAGGTCACCAGCGCCGGTTTCGTCACCTCCGCCCAGGTCGACCGCGCCCAGGCGCCCGCCGGCCAGTCGGTCGCAATCCACCTGTCCGTGAAATCCGATACCGCCCGCAATGTGCTGATCGATATCGAGATCTATGACCGGTCGGCTCGCAAGGTGTTCCAGAAGTACGCGGACAACCAATCGTTCGCCGCCGGTCAGACGCGCCCGCTGAGCGTCACATGGTCGACCACCGGTCTCGGTTCAGGCCCGTACAGCGTGAAGATCGGCGTGTTCGGCGCCGGGTGGTCGTCGTTCATCCACTGGAACGACCAGGCCGCCGCCGTCACGCTCACGACGACTGCACCGACCACTACCACCCGACCGTCGACGACCACCACTCGGCCACCGACGACGACCACCACACCGCCGACCACCACCACGCGGCCGACGACCACGACGACGACGACGACCACGACGACGAGCGTGCCGCCGGGCCGGTTCACGACCCTGCCTGTGGGCGCCACCCTCCCCACAGGTGCTCAATGTGCCGCCCGTGTGCGTCCGGCCGCTGAGATTCGCGCCGACAACACCGTTGCCAACAACAACCGCGGCAGCCGCGCCAACGCCAACACCCGTACCGACTGGTCAGGATTCAGCCGAGTCGATGGCGACTACGCCGGCACCACCGACCAGCTCATCCAGTGGGCCGCCTGCAAGTGGGGCATCGACGAAGACATCGTCCGCGCCCAAGCAATCAAGGAGTCTGGCTGGCACCAATCAGGTATCGGCGACAACGGCGACTCGTTCGGCATCACCCAGGTGCGTCAGTCCGCCCATCCCTCCGCGTTCCAGTTCTCCGTCAACGCCAAGAACTCAACCGCCTACAACCTCGACTACACCTACGCCATCTGGCGCGGTTGCTATGAAGGCGTCTACACCTGGCTCAACACAGTCGAGCACAACGGCACCTATGCAGCCGGCGACGTGTGGGGCTGCGTCGGTCTGTGGTTCAGCGGCCGCTGGTACGTCAACACCGACGCCTACCTCAACCAAACCGGCGACAGCGTCCACTGGCACTACACCAACAAGACCTGGCTGACGTCAGCGTTCATCAACGGCTGACCGCGACCTCGATCGCGGCCTCACGCCATGGACCCGAATCGCGCCCACAGAGTCCAGGTGGGCGCGAAAAGTGAATTTCGGGTGTATCAATCGCAGCCTGAGGACTATCGTCAAGACATGACGGTGCTCCTCTCGGGAGGTCGCGGCTCCACGGGTCGCGTCGGTGGGGCGACTTCGTCAACGGTGCCACGAAGGTCGATCCGCTCAGGCCCGTTCTCGGTGCGACTGCTCGAGGAGTTCCGGCTCACCTGCGGCCGTGACGCAACGATTCTGCTCCCGGCGACGGGCGAACGGGTGTTGGCCTTCTTGGCACTCCACGAGCACCCTGTCCGGCGGTGCACGGTCGCCGGTTCGCTCTGGCCGGAGTCCTCGGAGGCCCATTCCAGCGGATCGTTGCGTTCGGCGTTGTGGCGGGTCAGCCGCACGGCTCGAGGAGCGATCGAGACCGACGGCTCGTTGTTGAAGCTGGCGCCATCGGTGGCCGTCGATGTCCGCGACCTCGTCACGATTGCGCGGCGGCTGCGGGATGGGCAGGTCCCCTCCAACCCAGCCTCGATCATCGCTCGGCTGGAAGAGGAACTGCTGCCCGACTGGCACGACGACTGGATCGTCGTGAACCGTGAGCACTGGAGACAGATCCGGCTGCACGCGCTCGAGACGCTGGCCAGCATGCTTCGGCGAACGGGGGATTGCTCGACCGGAGCGCGATCGACGCCGTCTACCTGTGGTGAACTGTGCGTCTCCATGAAGGTCATCGACGTCACCGACAACGACACCGAGGTTCGACTCGCCGACGGCGAGACGTTCGTCCTCCAAGTCTCGGAGAATGCATCGACGGGCTACCAGTGGTCAGCGGTCCGCGTCCCTGACGTGGTCGAGTTGATCGGTGACGACGTCGTCGCTCCGGGGACCGTGGTCCCCGGAGCGCCAGGGCTGCATCGCTTCACATTCGTCGCCCGCGGATCGAGCAGCGGCCGTGTGGTCTTGGAACTGCGGAGGTCGTGGGAGCAGCGGCCTGAACCCGAGGAGCGTTTCGAAGTGAAGATCTCGACGGATCGGCCTGGCGGGTCAGCGCCCGAAGACGGCGCGGACGAGCGAGGCATCGAGGATCTCGACGACGAGATCTGACTTCATCGCCAAGAACAGATGTCCTCCGCTGTTGATCGCCGCAACGGCGGCAGCGGACAGAACAGCCATCGCCCCATCATCGACATGGTGACAATCACACAGGTCGATGACGACTCGCTTCACTCCGGAAACGAACGCGGCGGCGAGGTCGCCGTAGACCTTGGGCGCAACGTTGCCGTCGAACGGTCCGGACACGATCCCTACCAGTTCGTCGCCAACGACTATTGACTGGTAAGCCATCGTGTCCTCTGAGATGGAGGCTTAGGTGAGCCCGCCCGCGTCACCGTCTCATCATCGGCGAACGGGGGACGGAAGTCGATGGTCCGATCGCCCCATTCGAGGGTGAATGAGCGTTGCATGTCACCCGTATACCCGGTTTCCGCCACCCCAACCAATGACGCGACTCAGGTCAACGGTGGATGGCCGCCAGACTCGGCTCACGTTCGTCAGCGCGACGGTGCGGGCCGCAACAGCAACGCCTGGCTGGTGGCAGCGATCCACGATTCGATTCTGTCGAGTGACCAGCCGTAGCTGTCGCGCAAAAGAAGCGCGAACTGCGTATCGGAGATCGCCGCGAGGGTTTCTACAGCCGTCTCGGCGTCGACGGAGTCGTCGAGCGCGTCCATCTGTCGGAGCAACCCGACAACCGTGCTGGCCCCCTCGACGTGGCGGCGGTGACCCTCGGTGATGGCAGTCGCCAGGTCGGGTTCAGCCGCTGCTCCGGTGACCAGGGCGTGGACGATGTCTCCGCAATGTTCGAGGATCGACCGGGTGATCTTGGCCGATAGCGCGGCCACCTGCACCGGATCCCCCGACCGCGCGGCCGCGCCGGCGATGGCGGCAATGCCTGCCTCGGCATCGATGAGGTCGTTCAGCCGGGCCACCAGTGCCTGTTTCGAACCGATGCTGTCGTAGACCGTCTGGGCTGAGACCCCCGCCGCCTCGGCGATGTCGCGCACACTGGTGCGGGTGTAGCCGCGCTCGGCAAACAGCCGGCGGGCGGCCTTCAGGATCTCGTCCTTGGTGAGCTGCGCCTGGCGTTCGCGCAGGCTGGGTCGCTTTTCTGGCATGGGTCCTCTGTCTACCACTTGACAACTGGTCAATCTACTTTATAGTCGTTCAAGTCACTGGACACAACGTCCATTCAAAACAACAGAACAGGAGATCAGAAATGTTTGAAACAGTAGAAGTCACCAACGGGGCAGTCGGTACGACAGCACACCCGCCGAAGCGTGTCAGCCGCGACATCAGCGCCAAACTCGCCGGCATCGGCGGTCTCGCGTTCGCAGGCATCGTGCTCCTGCAGAACATCATCCGCGGCGGCACGGCGCCGGCGAATGGTGCGAGCAGCGCCGAGGTGCTCACCCACTATGTCGACCACCGGGCGATCACCTTCGTGCTGGTCGCCACGTTCGTGCTGAGCGGAGTCGGGCTCGCAGTCTTCCTCGGAGGAGTGATGCGACGCTTGATGGCTACCGAACGGCGCGGATGGGCGTTGACGGGGTTCGTCGGCGCCACCGGCATCATGGCGCTATTTGCCGTGGTCGTCGGGGCGGAGCAGGCGTTGTCGGTGGTGGCCACCCACACCCAGCCGAACATCGGCGCCATCGAGGCCCTGTGGGCTCTGCACAACAGCGTCTTCGCCGTGCTGGACATCTTCATCGCCACAGCCCTGCTCGGCTTGTCGCAGGCCGGAATCGCTGCAGGCATCACACCTCGGGCATTCGGCCGCCTGGCCCCCATCGGGTCGGCCCTGCTCCTGGTCGGAACGTTTGCCGGCCCAGCCATCGCGGCCGGCGACGCCATGCCGCTGTTCGGTCTCGCCGGAATCGGGTTCGTCATCTGGCTCGCCTTCCTCACCGCGACCGGGCTGCGTCTCGTGCGTTCGCAGGAGTCGTGATGACTGTCGCCGACACCGTTACGACCGACCCTGGCTTCATCGCCTCGACGCAGTTCGAGCGGATGGAGCGAGCGTGGAACGACGCCGATGGCGCTGCGTTCGGCAGCGTGTTCGCCGACGACACCGACTTCGTCAACATCCGAGGTGAGCATCACCGCGGCGACGGCGCTTTCGTCGGGCGAGCCCACCAGGGACTGTTCGATTCCGTCTACGCGGGTAGCACGGTCCACTACCACCCGGAAGTCGCCCGGCTGATCGCGCCCGGGTGCGTGGTCGCCGTTGCCGGCGCGACACTTGTTGCGCCGACCGGGCCGCTGCAGGGAACCAATCACTCCCGAATCACGGCAACCATCATCGAGACCGACGGTCGTTGGATGGTTACCGCCTTCCAGAACACGCTCGTCCGGGAGGCCACCTGAACACTGCAACGAAACGATGCTGTCACGGCAAGAGGCCCCGCTCCTTCAGAGTGGGGCCTCTTGCTGTAGCTGCTCGATTCAGGACGTCGTGCCGGTGACCCGTAGCGAGGTGCCGGGCGCGACCTCGGCGATCACGCCGTCGGCGAGGATCGGCACCGGCTCGCCCGATTCCACGGTGACGATGGCGCCCGTGGGATCGACCGCGATGGCGATGTCGCCGCCGCGCCGGTGCAGGCGGAAGCGCATCGCCCGCCAGCCGGCCGGGAGGCGCGGCGCGATCCGCACGTGGGTTCCCGAGTCGCGCACGCCGGCAAAGCCGTGCACCAGGCATGCCCACACCCCGCCGACGTTGGCGATGTGGGCGCCGTCGACCGTGTTGCCGTGGGTGTTCGCAATGTCCAGGAACAACGACTCGCGGAAGTAGTGCATCGCCAGATCGGCGTGGCTGACCTCGGCGGCCATGATGGCTTGCACGCAGGCCGACAGTGACGAATCGCCGGTGGTG
>DATAJN010000714.1:0-2598 GCA_036262105.1 Ilumatobacteraceae bacterium | reverse complement strand
CCTCCCTCGCTGTCCCGGCCGGTCAGAATGAGTAGTGATGAGCGCCCGAGTCCTGATCGCCGATGATGACCGGGCCATCCGCGACGCGCTGACCCGAGCCCTCGGTCTCGAGGGCTACGACGTGGTGCAGGCCAACGACGGCAACACGGCACTCGCCCTGATCGAGTCGGCCCAGCCCGATGTGGCCATCCTCGACGTGATGATGCCGAACATCGACGGACTCACCGTGTGCCGCGTGCTCCGTGCCGAGCGCAACCGCCTTCCCGTGCTGATGTTGACGGCCCGCACGGAGACTCCCGATCGAGTCGCCGGACTCGACGCCGGTGCCGACGACTACCTCGCCAAACCATTCGACCTGGACGAGCTGTTCGCCCGCCTCCGTGCCCTGCTACGACGAACGAAGGCCGACGATGGCACGTCGGATGACGCCGTCCAGCTCCTCGATGTGCGTCTCGATCCGACCTCGCGGCGGGTGTGGCGCGCCGAACGCGAGATCGAGCTGTCGAAGACGGAGTTCGATCTGCTGGAACTGTTGTTGCGCAATCAGGGGATCGTTCTCGATCACTCGACGATCTACGACCGCATCTGGGGGTACGACTTCGGACCCGATTCGAAGAACCTGGCCGTCTACATCTCGTACCTTCGTCGCAAGCTGGAACAGCCGGGCGAAGCGAAGGTGATCCACACGGTCAGAGGCGTGGGTTACTCCGCCAGGGCCTCATGAGCCTTCGTCTCAAGATCGTTGCTGCTCTGGTGTTGCTGGCTGCGTGTGCGACGGCGGCCGTCGGAATCTCCTCCTACGTCAGTACGCGCCATGAGCTGAATCAGGTCGTCGATCGTTCGCTCACCACGGCAGCGGCCAATCCTGTTCAACTGCAGGTCAGGTTCTTCGGGCGTGGTCCGGGCATCAGGCCCGGTCAGGGTCTCGACACCGATGGTGACGGCGGCCTTGGGGACGGCGCACCACCACGAGCATTCGACGCCGTGCTCGCCCAGCTCATTGACGCCGACGGCACCGTTCAGTGGTCGCCGCCATCCGGCCAACTCCCCGTCGATGACGCTGATCGCGCGGTGGCCAACGGCACGTACACAGGCCTCAGCGAACCGCGCGACGTCACCATCGACGGAGAGGCGTTCCGCATGCTCACGGTTCCCGTGACCGGTGGTGCCATCCAGATCGCCCGGTCGGCTCGCGAAACCCAACGTGCCCTGACGGTTATTCGCAACCGAACGCTGTTGTCCGTCAGTCTCGTCATCATCGGCGCGGCTCTGATCGGCTGGCTGATCGGCCGGCAGGTCACCCGACGACTCGTTCGACTCACCCAAGCGGCCGATGACGTCGCCCAAACGGGTCGCCTCGACGTCGAGGTTCCGGTCAGCGGAACCGACGAAACTGGCCGACTGGGCGCTGCGCTCAACGGCATGCTGGGCGCGTTGGCGCGCAGCAGGCAGCAACAGCAACAGCTCGTGCAGGACGCGGGGCACGAGTTGCGCACGCCGCTCACGAGCCTGCGCACGAACGTCTCCGTGCTCCGACGGTTCGACAACCTCGAGCCGGAGGCGCGTAGTCAGCTGGTGGCCGATCTCGATACCGAGACCAAAGAGCTCACGGCCTTGGTCAACGAGCTGGTCGAGCTGGCCACCGACCGTCGCGACGACGAACCGGCGCAGGAGTGTGCACTGGGCGTGCTGTGTGAGCAGGCCGCGGCGCGCGTGCGGAGACGTACCGGCCGCGACATCTCACTGGTCACCGATGCGTCGATGGTGTCGTGCCGGCCAGCGGCCATCGATCGTGCCGTGCTCAACGTGATCGACAACGCAGCGAAGTTCAGCGCGTCCGGCGCGATCGAGGTGAAGGTCGACAACGGCCGCGTGGCGGTCAGCGATCGTGGACCCGGTATCCCCGTCGACGATCTGTCGCACATCTTCGATCGTTTCTACCGATCCGTCGGTTCGCGTAGCCAACCCGGTTCAGGGCTCGGCCTGGCGATCGTGCGCGACCTCGTCGAATCCCACGGCGGCACGGTGTTCGCCGAGAATCGCGAGGGTGGCGGAGCTACCGTCGGCTTCTCGCTGCCCACGACCCCGGCAACGACCTCACCGCTGCCCTCGCCGCCCTGAATTCGCGGCGTGCTCGAGAGCTCAGTGCCGCGGTCGGATCTCGCCGGAGCCGCGGATGATCATCGTCGTCGGAATGATGTAGGTCTGCGTCGGTGAGCGGTCACCGTCGAGCCGCGCGAAGAGCGCTTTCGCCGCCTGTTGCCCGATGGCAGTCGGGTCTTGTGCGAGGACTGTGATCGACGGCTCGAGCAGGTCTCCCATGGGTACGTCGTCGAACCCGACGACAGCAATTTCATGGTGCTTCGCCGCCTCGCGGAGGCCGCGCACAACGCCGATCGTCACCAGGTTCTGCGCTGCGTAGATCGCTGTCGGAGGCTCGTCCAGGGCGAGCAGGCCGAGTGTTGCGGCACGGGCGTGCTCGCTGTCGAGGATGTCTTGGCGGACGAGTTGGGGATCGACGGCTAGGTCAATCGACTCGAGCGCGTCGACGTAGCCGCGGAAGCGTTCGGCAGCGGTGACAATCGAGCGGCGATCGCC
>DATAJN010000713.1:0-3254 GCA_036262105.1 Ilumatobacteraceae bacterium | reverse complement strand
CGTGCCTCACCCGCCCGAGTGCAGAACAGCCCGATCGCGTCCACGGCCGGCAACGACGACAACGAGATGACATGCTCACCGCGCAGACCGAGAGCCTCACGACTTGTAGCCAGCACCCGCACCTTGTCGCAGCCAGCGCGGATCGCGCCCACCACGGCGCGCGCAGCGTCGACGACGTGCTCGCAATTGTCCAACACCACCAGGGCATGCCGGTCGGCGAGATCCACGACGATGCTCTCCAGCGCGGTCCGCCCCGACGCCTGGCTGGCCCCGATCGCCGCCAACACCGTCGCCGGCACGGCCTCGGGACTGGTCGCCGCCGTCAGATCACACCACCAGGCCCCGTCAGGCAGACCAGCGACAGACGCAGATTCGAGCGCCAGGCGGGTCTTGCCCATACCGCCAACCCCCACGATCGATACGACCGGATGCGCGCCGATCGCGTCGAGGACCGCCCCAATCTCACCCGTCCGGCCAACAAGATCATCGTCGATCGGCGGTAGCAAGCCGACCGGTCGACCTGCCGGCACGACCGCCTCGTGCACTTCGACGCTCTCGAGATCGTCACCGACCAGGCAGTGCACCGCCTCGGAACGCCCCACATCGCGCAGTTCGACCCGTCCGATCTCGCGCAACCCGAGCCCGTCAGGGATGCCATCGGCGAGCAACGAAGCGGTCGCCTCCGACACGATCACCGCACCCGGCGAACACCGCGACAACAACCGTGCCAGACGATTCACCGGCGGGCCGAACAGATCACCATCGCGCTCGTGCACACTCCCCGAGTGCAACGCCACCCGAACCCGGATCCCATCCGGCACCTGCCAGACGTGTCCCCCGACCGCACGCTGGATCTCAGCCGCCGCCTCCGCCGAATCGGTCGCGCTCTCGAACGTGGCCATCGCCCCATCACCGGTGTGCTTGAACACGCGTCCGCCCGCTGACACAATCGCCGCGCTGACCATCTCGTCATGCGAGACAAGATCGACCGCCATCGCCGACTCATGCTCAGCCCACAACCGCGTCGACCCAACGATGTCAGTCACCAACAACGACCGCAACGCACCCTTCACAGCACAAACCTAGTAACCAATGGCCAGGCGACCGCTACGTGCGCTGGTTGAAGACAGCGTCGTGGCCTGCTTCGCGCAGCAGTTGAGCAAGTTACGGTGAGCGGTTCTGGTCGACGAGGATCTTCACGCGGTCGGTTGAAGCGGTATCTCGCGATCAGCGACAGCATCGGCAGCGAAGCAGTAGTTCGCCGTCGCCTCTGCGAACTGTCACCAACGACCGTGCGCCAGACTCGCTCGGTGCTCAACAGGCAACTGCATCCACATCTCGACACTCGCGGTCACTGCACCAAACCTTCGGGACGTGACAGTGCCACCGCGGAGGCACTGACTGGAGCGAACGAGCACTCTCGATAGCATCCCTTCGTTAGCCGCTCAGTCGAGGCCTACGGCGGTGTAGACGAGAGTGGTGAACCGGTTCAACACCGTGACGCATGCATCGAGTTGTTGTTGGGTTTCACCAATGGGCACTGAGTCGAAGAGGTCACGCGAGCGGAGTTCGCGGTGCCAACGGCGTAGCCGGTCGACGTTCTGTTCCTCTTCGTCGAGTTCGGCGAGTGTGAACTTCTCGTTGCGGATCTCCCGCTCCAACTCGGCGAGGCATTTGACGCATTCGGACTTGAATTCCGTCCATTCGGCCCGGCGGGCGTCGTCGTACAGGCACCGGATCTTCGCCGCGGTGGGCTCATCAGCGGCTGACGCGGTCAACGCGAGAACCTCGCCTTCGTTGTGGTTGACGAGTTCCACAATCTTGTCGACGACGTCCGCGAACGCGGGCGCCGCCGGCAACGCCCAGCTGCCCTGACCGAGTTGGATCGCGCCGACCCGGCGCAGTTCACGCCAGACCGCAACTCGATGCCGTGATGGCTCCGACGGAAGTCGCAATATCAGGACCGTCCAGCCGATCTGATGACCACCGGCCGGTTGCATGTAACGGATGTTACAGTACAAGAGTACATGTTGCATTGGTTGATCATCGCCGCAGTCATCGTGACCGCCTCGTGGGTCGTGATGATCGTTCTCGCCCGTCGGCTCCCACCAGGGTTGGCCAAAGATCTCGCGACCGTGCTGCCAGCCTGTGTCACTACCGCACGGCGCCTCCGCAAAGACCCTCGCGTCCCGAGGCGCGTCAAGGCCGCCGTCGCGTTCGCAGGTCTCTGGGTGCTCTCACCCATTGACCTGATCCCCGAATTCCTACCCGTCATCGGTCCGCTCGACGACATCGTCGTCGTCGCACTCGCATTGCGGTACGCCGCACGACGAATACCGCCCGAGGCCCTCGTCGAAGCGTGGCCTGCTGACCGCCGAATTCTGGACCGCCTCGCCCCCTCGACAGCAGTATCACCGACACGCAACGGAGCACACTGATGGACGGCGCCCTCTTCCGCTGGATCAACCGGCTCGCCAACCGCACCGGCTGGGCGCACGGCGTCGTCACGGCGTACGCCAAGTACGGCATTGCCTTGTTCGCGTTGCTGCTGCTCGCCACTTACGTCGACGGCAGACGTCACGATGACGTGCGCGCCGTCGCTGGCAGCGTGTGGGCCGCCGGCGCAACACTGATTGCGCTCGGGATCGGACAAGTCATCGGCGGTTCTATCGATCGCGCCCGACCGTACGAAGCAATGACAGGCATCCACCTGCTCATCGACAAGACGACCGACTTCTCGTTCCCGAGCGACCACGCCACCGTGGCCGGAGCCGTCGCCGCAGGACTGATGTTCACCAACCGCCGATGGGGGAGCGTTGCCGCTGCGCTCGCCGTCGTCATGGCCTTCGCTCGGGTGTATGTCGGCGCCCACTATCCCGGCGACGTCCTCGCCGGACTTGCCCTGGGTGCCGCCGTTGCAGCTGTCGGTCGACTCGTCGCGGTGCCCCAGCTCACTCGTGTCGTAGCGTGGCTGAGTCGGACAGCGGTCCGACCCATCGTGACTCACGCTCCGCACTCGACCCAGCCAGTTTGACTACACCGATCGTGCCACGACGCCTAGATCACCGGAGGACCTCACCACTCTCGACTACCCCGCACACGTCACACCAGCAGGCGACCGATTCGTCGCGAAGGTCCGTCAGAGCGTTCTGCGCGCCATCGAAGACGGTATTTTGCGCCGGTCGCTCTTCGTCGGCAGCCGTCCTAGTCGCTGATCGCGCCTCGGTGGACTTCTTCGTCTCGTCGGGCAGGAG
>DATAJN010000712.1:0-2506 GCA_036262105.1 Ilumatobacteraceae bacterium | reverse complement strand
CTGAGTGGTGACGCTGGCGTCGTCGCCATTGAGCCGAACAGGGACCACGACGGATCCGTCGGAAAGTCCACGAAGCGTCACGATCTGCGATGCACCCGGACCGAGATCGATCACCGACGCCACGAACGTCGCCGGGTTGGTGACCACGAATTCGGCACTGGCATCGGCTGCCGGATTGGTGATCATCAGGCTCACCACGCCGTCACCGTTCACGCACGAGACCGATGTGCTGGAAATGGGAGATGCTTCGGCCACCCGGGCAAATCCGGCGAAGCAGGAAACAGCGACGAAGGCCGCCACCATGAGTTTTGACACCTTCACATGAACCACCCGCCGAGATGACCGCGACAATCGGGAATCATCATACGCTAACTATCAAGACCCGCTACGTACAGCAAGCATGGCCAGTTTGGGCCGTGAGACCTACCTCGCCGAGCATAGCTCACAGATCGTGTGAGGTCCATCACTGTGCGATCACCCGCGGCTCCCACCAGGCCTGCCCGAGTCACTCCACGTCGTATCTGACCAGGTCTTCCATCGACTCCCGCCGAACCACGGGGCGAGCCCCGCCGTCGGCTACGAACACCACCGGAGGACGGGTGAGCATGTTGTAGTTGCTGGCCATGCTGCGCCCGTACGCCCCGGTTACCGGCGTGGCAAGAAGATCACTCACCGTGATGTCGGGCGGCAACAAGGCGTCGAAGATCAACACGTCGCCACTCTCGCAGTGCTTGCCGACGAGCCGCGCGGCAAGTGTTCGCTGTGCGGCCACATTGGCAGGCAGGAATGCCTCGTAGCCGCTGCCGTAGAGCACCGGCCGCGGGTTGTCGCTCATGCCCCCGTCGACCGCTACATATGTCCGCACGCCCGGGATGTGTTTGATCGTCCCCACCGTGTACACGGTGATCGCTGCCGCGGCGACGATCGACCGACCCGGTTCGACACTGACGCGGCTGCGTACGCCGAGCGACGCGCACGCATCGAGCAACACGTTGCCCCACTGTGCGATCGACGGCGCTTCCTCCCCCACGACGTAGGCAACACCGAGGCCGCCGCCGAGTACCAGCTCGGGCAGGTCGAGCGGCACGGCAAAGCCGGCCATCACCTCCGCTGCCTTGGCAAAGTTGGACGCGGCGAAGACGTTGGAGCCGATGTGACAGTGCAGCCCGACCAGTTCCACGCTCGGCGCTCGACGCATGCGATCGACCGCCCGTTGGGCCTCGCCGTTGCCGAGGTTGAAACCGAACTTGGAATCGTCCTGCCCGGTGGCGACGAACTCGTGAGTGTGCGCGTGCACCCCCGGCGTGATGCGGGCCAGTACGGCCGGAACCGGCAGGCCTTCGGCGTGAAGTGCGTCGAGCCTGTCGAGCTCGTCGAAGCTGTCGACGACGATGTTGTGGACACCGGCGGTGATGGCCGAACGGAGCTCGTCGATGCTCTTGTTGTTGCCGTGGAACGTCAGCGCCGCGGCCGGGACGCCTGCCGCCAGCGCGACATACATCTCGCCGCCGCTCGATACGTCGAGCAGCATTCCTTCGTCGTAGGCAAGACGTGCCATTGCCTTACACAGGAAAGCCTTGGTCGCGTAAACCGCCCGGCCGGGACCGAATGCGGCCACCGTCTCGCGGCATCGTGCCCGAAGATGGGTCTCGTCGTAGATGAAGACTGGCGTGCCGTACTCGGCCGCAACATCGACAACGCGACAGCCGCCGATCGACAGCGTTCCGTCGGGCAGCACTTCGGCGGTATCCGGCAACAGCGACAGAGGAATCGCCGTCACATGCGCTCCGGCGCCTCGATACGTGTCACTGCGGCAACTCGGGCCATCACATGCGCTCCGGCTCGATACGTGTCACTGCGGCATCTCGGGCCATCACATGCGCTCCGGCGCCTCGATGCCGAGCAGATCGAGACCTTTGGCGAGCACCCGCGCAGTCTGCTCGCACAGCCGCAGGCGCTGTTGTCGTGTCGCCTCGTCGGCCTTCAACACCGGGCACGCCTCGTAGAACGACGTGAACGCCTGCGCCAACTCGAAGAGATAGGTGCACAGGCGATGCGGACTGAACTTGTCGAGCGTGTCTTCCACGGCTGCATCGAACTGCAGCAACCGCAGGACGAGTGCGCGTTCCTGTGTGACGAAAGCGAGGTTCACCGACGGCGCAGCGGCTCGGCCACCGCCCTTGCGGAGGATCGAGCGAATTCTGGCGTGGGCATATTGCAGATAGGGCCCGGTGTTGCCCTCGAAAGCGAGCATGCGGTCCCAGTCGAAGACGTAGTCCTTGACACGGTCGGTCGACAGGTCGGCGTACTTCAACGCGCCGACACCGACCATCCGCCCGATCTGGGTTCGCTCCGCGGCCGGCAGGTATGGGTTCTTCTCGAGCACGGATGCAGTGGCGCGCTCGATCGCCTCGTCCACGACATCGACGAAGCGAACGGGTTCGCCGCTCCGGCTCTTCAACATCTTGCGATCGCTGCCCAGCACGTTGCCGAACGCGACATGAAC
>DATAJN010000711.1:0-15234 GCA_036262105.1 Ilumatobacteraceae bacterium | reverse complement strand
CTGCTGATCGTCGCGCTGCTGGCCATGATCGCCCTCTTCGGCAGGTACATCGCCCCGTACGGCGAGGTAGAGGCGGTCGGTCTGCCGTTCAAGCCTTCCGGCAAGACCCGCAAGCACACGATCTTCGGCTCCGCCAACGTGGGCCACGACGTGTGGTCACGGTTTCTCTACGGAGGCAAGCCGATCCTGATCGCCGCGGTACTGGCTACCTTGCTGGCGCTCGTGCTCGGCACCACGGTCGGGCTGATCGCCGC
This sequence comes from Ilumatobacteraceae bacterium, assembly GCA_036262105.1. GTDB lineage: Bacteria > Actinomycetota > Acidimicrobiia > Acidimicrobiales > Ilumatobacteraceae > JAENVT01. The sequence continues at coordinate 14,980 of DATAJN010000711.1, read as the reverse complement.
CTACAACCGTCGTCGCCTCGACGATGTGCTGATGCGGTCGATGGACGTGATCCTCGCCCTGCCGCAGATCATCTCGGCGTTGATCGTCATCTCCATGTTCGGAGCCTCGACCCTGTTGATCATCCTCACCGTGGGCATCTCCACGGTTCCCCGCATCGCCCGTGTGGTACGTGGCGCCGCCGTGTCGGTGGTCGAGCGCGACTTCGTGGCCGCGGCCGAATCACTTGGGGAGTCGCGGTTCAAGATCCTGCGCTCGGAGCTCCTGCCGAACGTTTCCGGTCCACTGCTCGTCGAGGCCAACCTGCGCTTGACCTTCTCCATTGGGCTGATCTCCGGTATTGCCTTCCTCGGGTTCACACCCGACCCGGGCGCGGCGAACTGGGGCCTGATGGTCAACGAGAACCGCAAGGGCCTGATCCCCAACCACTGGGGCGTCACCTTGCCGGTGATCGCCATCGCTCTGCTGACGATCGGCACTGGTCTGGTCGGCGACGGTTTGTCGCGTGCCTCGGCCGGCATCGACCGAGCACGAGGTGATGCCTGATGGACGCGGCGGTCACCATCAACAACTTGCGCATCGAGTTGGCCGGCAGCGGCATCGACATCGTCGACGACGTCAACCTGTCGATTGCCCCCGGACACGTGCTCGGCCTGGTCGGCGAATCCGGGTCGGGCAAGACAACCGTTGGCCTGGCTGTGCTCGGTCATGCGCGACGAGGTGTCAAGTTGGCCGGCGGCGACGTCACCATCGGCGACGCGGCGATGCTGTCACTCGGAGAGACGGCACTTCGACATGCGCGTGGTCGGCTGGTCACGTACGTGCCGCAGGATCCATCGACGGCTCTCAACCCGGCGTTGCGCATCCACAAGCAGTTGATCGAGGTGCTCGAGTTCCACAACTTCGGCGGCAGCGACGAGGCACGGCGCGCTCGGGTCATCGAGGTGATGAGTGAGGTGCTGCTGCCCAGCACACCCGAGTTCCTGCGGAGGTACCCGCACCAACTCTCCGGTGGGCAACAGCAACGCGTCGGATTGGCGATGGCCTTCGCTTGCCGGCCGTCCGTGATCGTGCTCGACGAACCCACGACCGGTCTCGACGTCAGCACGCAGGCTCACGTGCTCGACACTGTCCGCCAGCTGTGCCGGGCGCACAACGTCGCAGCTCTCTACGTCACCCACGATCTCGCAGTCGTGGCCAATCTCGCTGATCGTGTCGCTGTGATGTACGCCGGCCGGATCGTCGAGCAGGGCCCGGCCGCCGAGCTCTTCGTCAATCCCAGCCATCCGTACACCCGACACCTCATTGCCGCAGCCCCCGACATGTCGACCGATCGTGAGATGGTCGGTCTTCGAGGGCGGGCCCCCGCCCCAGGTCGGCGGCCGACCGGCTGCGCGTTCGCGCCGCGTTGCGAGCTGGCCACCGACGAGTGCCGAGCCGAGTTCCCCGCCGAACGGAAAGTGTCAGAGGGTCGGTTGGTGCGCTGCATCCGGCCGTTCGAGGTGCCCGAGCGAACCCAACACGTCGCCGTTCACTCAACACCGATGGCGTCGTTGGCCACGCATGCCTTGGTCGTGAGAGACGTCTGTGCGTCGTACACCGGCCTCGAGGTCGTGCACAACATCGACCTCTACGTCGATCGCGGCGAATGCCTGGCCCTGGTGGGCGAGTCGGGCTCCGGCAAGACCACGCTGTCGCGTTCGATCGGGGGTCTTCACCAGGAATGGACCGGTGAGATCCTCCTGGGCTCGGAACGTCTGGCCCGCTCGGCGCGCCAGCGCACCACGGCCCAGCGGCTGCGAATCCAATACGTGTTCCAGAACCCGTACAGCTCGCTGCAGCCGCGGCGATCGGTCGGCGAGTCGGTTGCCCGTCCACTGATCATCGGTGGCATGAGCAAGAGCGACGCATCGCGGCGGGTGGGTGAGATGCTCGAGCGAGTGGCGTTGACCGCCGGGTACGCCTACAAGTTCCCCGACCAACTCTCCGGCGGGGAGCGCCAACGCGTCGCCATCGCCCGCGCCCTGGTCAGCAAGCCCGAAGTGCTGGTGTGCGACGAAGTCACCTCGGCCCTCGACGTGTTGGTTCAGGCTTCGATCGTGGAGCTGCTCAGCCAGCTGCGCCGCGATCTCGGTCTGGCGATGCTGTTCGTCACGCACAACCTGCCGCTGGTGGCCTCGATCGCCGACCAGGTCGCCGTGCTCGCCGATGGGAAGCTCGTCGAGTCGGGCCTCACCGAGCGTGTGCTGCGCTTCCCCGAGGCGGAGTACACCAAGCGGCTGATCGCCGATACACCGCAGATCGGCGACGTCGCCGAAACCGGGGCCGAAGTAACGCGGTCAGAGCAGTAGCTTGCGCAGGCGGCTCTCGACCATGTCGCGGTCGGCGTAGCAGCCCTGCAGGTGCCGCCGCCCCGACTGGGGGTCGAACTCGGTACGGCCGTGCAGGATGCGCCGGTTGTCGAAGCACAACGTGTCTCCCGCGGCGAGTCGCAGCGTCAACACGTTCGCTGGATCGCGCAGCATGCGCCACAGGACCATGTACGCGTCGTAGAACGTGTCGTCGGCCGACGGATCGATGTCGCGGATCCAGTTGTTGAAGCGGATCGCAACCGGGTTGTCGCCGGCATCGGTTTGGATGATCGGACAGGTGAAGCGGATGTCATCGTCGGAATCGTGGAATCGGAACGGCACCGGCGTCGTGGCCAGCACCTCGAACGTCTTCGGTTCGCTCACCCGCAACGCGTTGGCGATCGCTACACCGTCGGCCAGCGTCGAATCACCTCCTGTCGCTTCGTTGGCCAGGGCATGCAGGAACTGAAAGTCGGGCGGACCGGCCCAATTCGGCAGGTCGGTGTGCAAGTCGAGCCCGGCCGCTGTGTACGCGGAGTTGTTCGGATCCGGCTTGGATCGGACATCGAAGATGGTCCCGAAGTTGGTCGGCCGGGCATACCCGATCCGCTCGGCCAGGCGTACCACCTCGCCGTCGACGTTCGGAGTGTGCTCGACCACGATCGCTCCTTGGGTGAGCAGCGTCTCGAGCCAGCGCTGCATGCCGACGGCTGTGTCGAGCTCGGAGTAGTCGAGACGCAACACGGTGGCCAGCCCGACGGGAGCTGTAGTGAGCTCAGGCCGCTCGGCGAGCAGCTCGGCAGGAAAGACTCCGATGTGCCCGTCGCCCCAATCGACGGTCAACGCGCCGGAGCTGTCGGTGTTGACTGCCGCGGCCCGGACGTCGGGAACGTCGATCAGCGTGACCGTGCGCTCCTGGGTGATCGGATGCAAGCACTTCGTGCAGGGGCAGTTGTCACGCAGCCAGCGCGACGAGGGCAACTTCATACGGATCAAGTCTGGCAGGTCATGGTCGGGTAGCTTCGGCCCATGGCCGCGCATGAACCAGGCACCCCCGTCGACATCAAACCAAGAAGCCGCGACGTCACCGACGGCATGACGAAGGCGCCGGCGCGCGCCATGTTGCGAGCGGTCGGCATGACCGACGCCGACTGGGTGAAGCCGCAGATCGCCATCGCCAACGCGTGGAACGACGTGACACCGTGCAACATGACGTTGCGCAAGCTTGCCGAGCGCGCCAAGGACGGTGTGCGCGAGGCCGGTGGGTTCCCGATGGAGTTCGGCACCATCACCGTCAGCGACGGCATCAGCATGGGTCACGAGGGCATGCGCGCCTCGCTCGTCAGCCGCGAGGTCATCACCGACTCCGTCGAGTGCGTGATGCATGCCGAGCGACTCGACGGCTTTGTCGGCTTGGCCGGCTGCGACAAGAGCATCCCGGCGATGTTGATGGCCGCTGCTCGCCTCGACCTGCCCAGCGTGTTCGTCTACAACGGATCGATCATGCCCGGTGAGCTCAACGGCGTGGCGCTCGACATCGTCAGCGTGTTCGAGGCCGTCGGTGCCTGCGCCCTCGGCAAGATCACCGAGGACGAACTCGGCGAGATCGAGCGCAGAGCGTGCCCCGGCGAGGGCGCGTGTGGCGGAATGTTCACCGCCAACACGATGAGCTCGATCGCCGAAGCACTTGGTATGTCGCTGCCTGGCACTGCATCACCGCCGGCCATCGACCGTCGCCGCGAAGACGACGCCCGGCGGGCCGGCGCGGCAGTTGTCGGCATGTTGCGACTCGGCATCACGCCGCGCATGATCATGACCAAGCAGGCGTTCGAGAACGCCATCGCCGTCACCTCGGCACTGGGCGGCTCGACCAACGCGGTGCTGCACCTGTTGGCCATCGCCAACGAGGCGGGTGTCGAGTTGCATCTCGACGACTTCAACCGGATCGCCGCCAAGGTGCCGCACATCGCCGACCTGAAGCCTGCCGGTAAGTTCCACATGAGCGATCTCGACCGGGTCGGTGGTGTCCCTGTCGTGATGAAGCACCTCCTCGATCACGGGTTGCTGCACGGCGACGTGCTGACCGTCACCGGCAAGACCATGGCCGAGAACCTGACCGCGCTCGACCCACCGCCCCCGGACGGTGTCGTGGTCTACCCGCTCGACCAGCCGCTGCACAGCGAAGGAGGGCTCAACATCCTCACCGGTTCGCTGGCGCCGCGGGGTGCCGTGGTGAAAGTTGCCGGGCTCAGCAACGAGCAGATGCTCTTCGAAGGGGTTGCCCGCGTGTTCGATGGCGAGGACGGAGCCATGGACGCCATCCTCTCCGGCTCTGTGGTTCCGGGCACCGTGCTGGTGATCCGCTACGAGGGCCCGAAGGGTGGGCCCGGCATGCGCGAGATGTTGGCCATCACCGGTGCTCTGAAGGGCGCAGGTCGCGGCGCCGACTGCGCGCTCATCACGGATGGCCGGTTCAGCGGGGGCACGTGGGGGTTCTGCATCGGCCATGTGGCGCCGGAGGCCGTCGACGGTGGACCGATCGCCTTCGTCCACGACGGCGACCGCATCCTCGTTGACGTGCACCAGCTGAGGCTCGATCTGCTCGTCGACGAAGCCGAGCTGGCCCGGCGCCGGGCGTCGTGGTCACCCAACCCGCCGCGCTACACCACTGGTGTGCTCGGCAAGTACGCCAAGTTGGTCCAAGGCGCCGAGACCGGTGCCATCACCAACACGCTGTGAGTGATTCGGGGACCCAGCCATGAACCTCCAGGAAGTGCTCGAGCTGGTTCAATTGCGACGGTTCGAGCGCGACCCGGTGCAGCGCTTGCTCAACCGGGTCCACTCACCCGACGACTTCCGGGCGATCGCCAAGCGCAAGCTGCCGAAGGCCGTGTTCGACTACGTCGATGGAGGCGCCGACGAGGAGATCGCCATGCAAGCCAATCGCGACGCGTTCAAGCGCCGCAAGCTCCGCCCCCATCTGCTCCGCGATGTGTCGGTGACCGATCTTTCTGGCGAGCTCTTCGGTCAGCCGTATCAAGTGCCGATCGGATTGGCACCTACCGGCTACACGCGCATGATGCACCCCACTGGCGAGGTGTCGTCGTGCCTCGCGGCGAAGAGCAAGGGGATTCCGTACACGTTGTCGACGATGGGCACCACCACCATCGAAGACGTCGCCGCTACGGGTCATCCCAACCTGTGGTTCCAGCTGTACGTCACCGCCGACAGACGGCTCAGCGATCCGCTGATCGAGCGTGCCGGTGCAGCCGGCTACAAGGCGCTGGAGATCACGATCGACACGGTGGTCAGCGGGCGTCGAGTTCGCGACATGCGCAACGGCCTCACCATCCCGCCACAGCTCAGCATCGGCGCCATCTTCGACATCGCCATCCGGCCGCAGTACTGGATCAACATGTTGCGCAACCCGGCCATCGGCTTCGCCAACTTCGGCGCATTGTCGCCCGAGGAAGTGAAGAGCGCCGCGTCGACGCGCATCAGCTCGTTGTTCGACCAGACGCTGAACTGGCTCGATGTCGAGGCGATCCGCAAGCGGTGGAACAACCCATTGCTGCTCAAGGGCCCGATCGGCCCGGCCGATGCGCGTCGCGCCATCGACGCCGGAGTCGACGGTTTCCATCTCTCCAACCACGGCGGCCGCCAACTCGATCGCTGCGCGGCCACCATCGACCTGCTCGGGCCGTTACGCGCCGCGGTCGGGCCGGACGTGCCCATCGTGATCGACTCCGGCGTGCGTCATGGTGCCGACATAGCAGTGTCGGTCGCGTTGGGTGCCGACATGGCGTTCATCGGCAGACCGTACGTGTATGCGGTTGCCGCTGCCGGCCAGCGCGGCGTCGAACACACCATCACGTTGCTCACCGACCAACCCCGCTCGGTCATGCAGCTGAGCGGAGTTACCACCCTTGCCGAACTGCGCCAACACGGCGCCGACCTGTGTGGGGAACCCGCCTGACTAGGGCTTGGTCACACGGGCGAGAACCATCCGCCAGCCGACCAGGAACACGCCGGTGACGACAGTGGCGACGATGATGAACGGCAGAGCCGTGCCGCGATCGAACACGAGGTTGCGCAGCACCATGCCCACGGCAACGGTGATCGGCCAGATGATGAACGCCGACTCGACCTGCACCGGTCGGGCCCAGGCCCTGGCGGCGATCCAGCCGACAGCGAGAGCGATCAGGAAGGGCGCGGCGACGCCGGCAATTCCGCCGAGAGTCGTTCCCTCGTCGTGGTTGCGACGGCCGATGGCGACGAAGACGACGATGGCGACCACGTCGGCGAGTGCGGCAAGCGCTGCGCGACGGGTCACGCCTGTCCCGCGAAGCCGCCGAGCTGCCCGCGGAAGAACAACAGTGGCGCCGGTTGGCTCTCTGGATCGGCGTGGTCCATGTCCTCCACCAGGCCCATGACGAAGAAGTGATCTCCGGCATCGACCACCTCGGCGGTGGTGCAGTCCATCCAGGCGATGGCGCCATCGATGATCGGCGAGCCGGTGACCGGAGCCGGTCTCCAGCCGACACCCTCGAACGGTTCCTCGATGCTGCTCTTGGCGAACCGCCAGCACAGGTCGCCGTGGTTGACGCCGAGCACGTTGACGCAGAACACGCCGGCCGAGGCCATGCGCAACCATCGCTCGGAGGTCGTCATCGGCAGGAAACCCACCAGCGGCGGATCCAGCGATACCGACGTGAACGAGCCGATCGTGAAACCCACCGGTTCTTCGTCGACCATCGCAGTCACGACGGTGACACCGGTGGGGAAGTGGCCGAGCACGAGGCGGTACTTGACGGAATCGATCGACATCACGGTCGACTGTATCTGCGGGCCGTGGTTCGTTGACAGCCGTGGCAGGCTGTGCGGAGTGATCGAGAAGGCTGCCCTGCGGCAACGAATGATGTTGGTCCGCGACGGGGTGGGCGACCATTTGCTGCGCAGCGTGCAGCTGTGGGCCAAGGTGGCCGAGATGGCTGACTATCAAGGGGCGCACAGCGTGATGGCATTCGTCGGCTTCAAAGGTGAGCCCGACACGGATCCGCTGTTCGCTCGGCTTGCCGTCGATGGCAAGCGCTTGTTGTTGCCGCGGGTCGAACCTTCGGGCATCGTCGTCGCCGACGGCAACTCGCCGCTCGTCGCCAGCAAGTTCGGGGTGCAGGAGCCGACCGGGCCGGCGGTCGACGTCGCCGAGATCGATCTGGTGATCGTTCCCGGTCTGGCGTTCACTCCCGCCGGCGACCGGCTCGGCTACGGGCAGGGCTACTACGACCGCTTGCTGCCGACCGTTTCGGCGCCGACGGTCGGAGTGTGCTTCGAGGATCAACTGGTCGACGAGATGCCGGTCGCCGCGCACGACGTGCGCGTCGGCGCTGTCGTGTCGGCATGACGCAGCCATCGCCCTTCTTCGCGCTCGACGAGTTCGTCGAGGCGTCGGCCGTCGTCCGCAGGTACATGGCGCCGACACCTCAGTTCGCATGGCCGTTGCTCGGCGAAGCGGTCGGTGCCGAGGTTTGGGTCAAGCACGAGGACTGCACGCCGACCGGTGCGTTCAAGGTGCGCGGTGGGCTGGTGTACATCGATCGGCTGGTTCGAGAGCGACCACAGGTGAAGGGCGTGGTCTGCGCCACTCGAGGCAACCACGGTCAGAGCATTGCGTTCGCCGGTCGGGCGGCCGGCCTCCCCGTCGTCATCGTCGCGCCCCATGGCAACAGCGCCGACAAGAACGCGGCGATGCGCGGGTTCGGCGCCGAGTTGATCGAGCACGGTCACGACTTCCAGGCCGCACGCGAGTTTTCCGTCGTGCTTGCGCAGGAGCGGGGTCTGGAGGCGGTGCCGTCGTTCCATCGCGATCTCTGTCTTGGTGTAGCGACCTACGCGCACGAGCTGTTCACGGCCGCGGGTGAGCTCGATGCCGTGTACGTGCCCGTCGGGCTCGGCTCCGGGATCTGCGGTCTGATCACGATCCGCGATCTGCTCGGCCTGCGCACCGAGATCATCGGTGTTGTCGCCGAGCGCGCTCCGGCAACGGCACTGTCGTTCGCCGCAGGCGCCGCGGTCAGCACCGATGCAGCAGCGACGTTCATCGACGGCATCGCCACCCGCGTGCCGGACCCGGCGGCCATCGAGATCATCGTTCGCGGCGCTGCCCGCGTCGTGCAGATCAGCGAAGACGCCTGCGCCGATGCCGTCAGGTTGATGATGCGCACCACTCATCACCTGGTCGAGCCGTCAGGTGCGGCGGCGTTGGCCGGGCTGCTCGTCGATCAGGCGGCGGATGCCACCCGCGTCGCCGGTCGTCGGCTGGCCGTCATCGCCAGCGGGGGAAACATGGATGCGTCGATCCTCACCGAGATACTCGCTGGGCACACACCAACCGTGTAGCTCGACGGTCATGGGTGTGACGTACGTCACATCACTCTCACAAAGTGGTCTCAGAGAGCCGATTCATTCTGATGCATGTCCGGTGAGTACGTCACCGGCATGACACCAAGGAGAGATCGTGATGACAACCCCCCGTCATTCCGCCAAGTCCAGGATGCTTCCGAAGATCATGATCGGCGCTGCCGTCATGACAGCGAGCGCAGGGCTTCTCGTGCCGGCGTACGCCTCAGCTGCGTCGAGCACCGCCGGCGATTTGCCGGCCCGCTACGAGCGAGCATGCCTGCGCATCCCGAACCTGACGATCCGCACCGACAACCTGACCACCCGCCTCCAGGGCGATGCCTCCACCCGTGGCTCGCTGGCTTGGTTGCAAGCCCAGATCGACGACGCCACCGCCAAGCACCGCACGCAGCTCGCCACGGTGCTCCAGAATCGTCTCGCCGTGCGCACGCAAACCCTCGTCGTGCTCAAGCAGCGCCATGATCGGCTGGCAGAACTGGCCGACAAGTGCCGCGCCCACGGAGTCGATATCTGATGAGGTTGGCAGCGCTCGCCTTTGCTGTCGGGCTGGGAGCAGTCGGCGTGGCAGCCTGTGGCTCGTCCGACGCCGGCAGCAGTACGGTGCCAGCGGTCGCTCCGACGACTCAGCCTGCGGTCACGACCCCGGTTGCAACTGCACCGGCGGCGACCGACGCCCCTGTGGTGACCACCGTCGCGGTCAGCTCCACTGCGCCAACCGCAACCGACGCCCCTGCACCCGTGGCCACCGAACCGCAGTCGAGCACGATCTCGGTGACCGACGCCGATGTCGCCGATCTCGAGAAGCAGCTCGACGACATCGACCAACTGCTGGCAGGGGTCGACGCGGATCTCAGCCAGGACTGAGCGTTCGCGACCAGAATGTCCGGATGCCGACAGGTCAGTTCCGTTGAGCCTCGATGACCACTGCTGACAGCGGACGCGTGCTCGTCGTCGAAGACGACGACGCCGTGCGCACCGCTGTCGATCGTGGTCTCGGCGTGCACGGGTTCGACGTCTCGTCGGTGCCCGACGCCGAGACTGCGTTGGCCTCGGTCGCCCGACGCCGGCCCGATCTGATGATCGTCGATGTCGGCCTTCCCGGCATCTCCGGGATCGAGTTGTGCACCCGGCTGCGGGGGCTCGATGTCGATACGCCGATCCTCATCCTGTCGGCCAGAGATCAGGTGGGAGACCGAGTCGCCGGTCTCCAGGCCGGTGCCGACGACTACCTCGTCAAACCGTTTTCGCTCGATGAGCTCGCCGCTCGTCTTCACGCCTTGCTGCGCAGGTCGCGCCACACGAGCAGCGCCACTTCAGTGCTCGCTGCTGGCCCGCTGTGGATCGATCTCGATCGTCGCGTGGCCACCGTCGACGGCAGCCGGCTCGATCTGTCGAGGCGCGAGTTCGACCTGTTGGCGACGTTCGCGGCGAACCCTGGCATCGTGCTGTCGCGGATCCGCCTGCTCGAGCTGGTGTGGGGCTACGACTTCGATGTCGACACCAACGTGGTCGACGTGTTCGTCGGCTATCTGCGTCGCAAGTTGGAGTCGACCGGCGCTCTCCGTCTGATCGACACCGTGCGCGGTGTGGGCTTCGTGCTGAGAGTCGGCTAGATGCGCCTGGCAACTCGCACCGGCCTGGCATCGTTCGTTGCCGCGTCGATCACGCTGCTCACCGTCGGTACGCTCTTCCGCGGCCAGTTGACCAGCATCCTGCAGGATCGTGTCGACTCGCAGCTCGAGGAGCGAGCCAAGACGGCCCCGATCCTGGCTGCGGTCGCCGATCGGCTCGCCGAATCGGAGTTGCGGACGACGCTGGAAGGCGCACGGGTGAGAAGCGGCGGAGACACGATTTCGCTGGGCCTGCTGCCGGCAGATCCCTTGCCCGACGAGATCGTCACCGGCTGGTCGACGGCGCAAGCGAGTGGCGACCGATGGCGGCTGTACACCGTCGAGGTGAAAGATGTTCCCAAGCCGGGCGATCGGGCGCTCGTGCAGCTGGTCGCGCCGCTCGGCGACGTGGATGCTCGCGCTGCCGAGTTGCGCCGCCGTGTGATCCTGGTGATGGGCCTCACATCGTTGGCCGCCGGCCTGGTCGGCTACCTGCTCGGCAGCGTCGCTACCAGACCGCTCACTGCGCTGCGGCGCGACACCGAGAAGATCGAAGACTCCGAACCGCGAACCTGGAGGGTCGGTGCCCATTACGGCTCGGTCGAGGTCGATGACGTCGCCGCCACGTTGAACGAGAACCTCGAACGACTCGCCGAGGAGACGCATCGACGCAGCGCCGCGCTCGACTCGGCTCGGGCCTTCGCCGCGGCGGCGACTCATGAGCTGCGCACACCGCTGCAAGGCGCCCTCATCAATCTCGACATCGCCCGTAGCGGACGCATTGCCGAGGACGATCGAACCGAGGTGCTCGGTCTCGCCAGCGAGCAACTGCAACGAATGGCCGCCTCTCTTTCGGCGGTCCGCGCCCTGGCCGACAGCGAGTACGCCGATCCCTCGTGGTTCCAAGAGGTCGATCTGGCCGACATCGCCGACGCGGCCGTCGCCGACGAGAGCCGCCGCGCACCGGATGCGACCGTCGAGCTCGTGTCGCAGCCTCCGACAACGGCGATCGCCTGGCGAGACGGGGTGCACCTGGCCATCGCCAACATCGTGCGCAACGCGCTCGTTCATGGCGTGCGCGTCGAAGGCACCGCACCGCGAGTCGTGGTCACGGTCGCCGGCGCGACGGTCACCGTCGACGACAACGGGCCAGGCGTACCCGAGGCCGATCGGCTGCGTGTGCTCGAGCGATTCGAGCGTGGTTCGGGCAGTGGCTCCGGGCTCGGCCTGGCCATCGTCCAACAAGTCGCCATCGCTCACGGCGGATCGGTGACCATCCGACAGGGCCCGCTTGGCGGAGCCCGCGTCGTGCTGAAGCTGACGCCCTAGTCGTCTTCGTAGTACTCGCGACCGAGGTGGGTGATCTGCTCTTCACCCATCATCCAGCGAAGCGTGTTCTTCAGTTTGGTGAGCTGGATGAAGAGATCGTGCTCGGCGTACAACCCAGGGGCCACCATCGGCGCCTTGTAGTAGAAGCTCAGCCATTCCTGGATACCGAACAGCCCTGCTCGCTGGGCAAGGTCACTGAACAGCACGAGGTCGAGCGCCAGTGGAGCGGCGAGGATCGAGTCGCGGCACAAGAAGTCGATCTTCAACTGCATCGGGTAACCGAGCCAGCCGAAGATGTCGATGTTGTCCCAACCCTCCTTGTTGTCGCCGCGGGGCGGGTAGTAGTTGATCCGCACCTTGTGGTACACGTTGCCGTACAGCGCGGGATACTTCTCGGGATCGAGGATGTGTTCGAGCACGCCGAGCTTCGACTCCTCCTTCGTCTTGAAGTTGTCGGGATCGTCGAGGACCTCACCGTCACGGTTGCCGAGGATGTTGGTCGAGTACCAGCCCGACAGGCCGAGCATGCGGGCCTTCAGCATCGGGCCGATGACCGTCTTGATCAGGGTCTGGCCCGTCTTGAAGTCCTTACCGCTGATCGGTATCTTCAGCGTTGTCGCCAGATCGCGTAGTGCGGGGATGTCGACGGTCAAGTTCGGCGCGCCGTTGGCGAAGGGAACCCCCTCGAGGAGCGCGGCGTAGGCGTAGAGCATCGAAGGGGCGATGGTCGGGTCGTTGGCGTCGATCGCCGCCTCGAACGTTTCGACGTTCATGTGTGCCGGGCCCGGCTCGATGAAGATCTCCGTGCTTGCGGCCCACAGCATCACCACCCGTTCGACCTGCTTGTCCTCCCGGAAGCGATTGATGTCTTCGCGGATCGCGTTGAGCATCGAGCGCTTGTTGATCGTGTGCATCGTGTTGTCGGCATCTATGCGTTTCACGTACTCCCGATCGAAGGCGGCAGGCATCGGCCGCACCTCGCGGAGTGCATCGGAGACGGCCTCGATGTGCTTGCCCCCTTCGAGCACCCCTGCGCGCGTCGCTGCGACGTACGCGTCGTCGGGAAACGGATCCCACGCGCCGAAGACGATGTCGTCGAGCGAGGCGAGGGGCACGAATTCGTGGATGAGCGGCTGGCGGTTCTCTGTGCGCTTGCCCAAGCGGATCGTGCCCATCTGGGTGAGCGAGCCGACCGGTGCGCTCATTCCCCGCCTCACCAGCTCGACGCCGGCTATCAGCGTCGAGGCGACGGCACCGAGCCCGACCGTGAGCACACCGAGGCGGCCTTCTGCTGGAGCGATCGTTGGAGACGGGGGTGTGGCCATGGCTGATCAGGCTAGGAACGTGGAGCGCTCTACGTTCTCATCCTTGCCACGCCCGTTGTGTTGGAGGTGTGCAACGAAGCCGCGTATGCGATTGCACCGATCGTGACCGCGAACCCGCTGAGCTGCCACGGCGACAGCGACTGGCCGAGGACGATCCAACCAAGCACGGCTCCGGTGACAGGGGCCGCCAGCCCCAACAGCGGAGGCGCAGCAGTCGGTAGCCGGCGGATGCCGTTGAACCAGACCATGAACGCCAACCCCGTACCGACCAGGCTGAGGTAGGCGAAGCCGGCGACGTTCCGTCCGCTGAGCGATGGCGGGGCGCCCTCGATGATCGCCGTCAGCGGCACCAAGATGGCACCACCCATCAGCAGCTGCCAACCGGTCGCGGCGACTCTGTTCGCGGGTGTCGTGTGGCGCTTGGTGAGCACCACACCGACGGCGAACGACAGGTTTGCTCCCAGGGCAGCGAGCAAACCAGCCGGGTTGAGGTTGCCGCCTGGGCGGATCGCGACCAAAGCGACGCCGACCGCGGCAACACCCCCGATGATCAGATCGCGAGGCCGCGGCCTCAGGCCGGCGATCAACCACGACAGCAATGCGACGAAGATCGGTTGCAGGCCGCCCATCGCCGCGGCCACCCCGCCAGGAAGCCGGTAGACCGCGGCACTGAGCAGTGGGAAGAAGATGCCGAAGTTGAAGAGGGCCAAGACGGCGGTTCGCCGCCACTCCGGGCCGTGTGGTCGCCAGCGCGACACGCTCGTACCGGCGATCAGCAGAACGATGCCTGCCGGGACCACACGCATCGTTGCCACGAGAAGGGGGCGCCCCGGGGGAAGGAACTGGCTGATCGTGACGTAGGTGGTTCCCCAGGCAACAGGGGCAAGCACGGTGATCCCCGTCGTCAGTGGGCCACTGTTCAGGTCTTTCTTCATGGTCACTATCTTAATGTTAAGATAATGAATGGTCAACTGTTATCGAGTACAGTTGCAGCGTGCGACCGAGTCAAGCTCAGCGAGATGCAGTCGATCAGATCACGAATCAATGGTCCTCCGTCCGGCCGGAAATCGACACATCGCCGATCGAGGTGATCGGGCGCGTGTCGCGGCTGTCCAGGTTGATCGATCGTCGGCTAGGCGAGAGCTTCGCTCGATTCGATCTCGAGGACTGGATGTACGACGTGCTTGCCACGTTGCGCCGCACGGGTGAGCCGTACCAACTCACCGCGGGCGACCTGGTGCGCCGTTCGATGGTCACGACGGGGGCCATCACGAATCGCATCGATCGCCTGGAGCAGCGCGGCCTTGTGAAGCGAGCAGCGAGCAGCGACCGGCGGAAGGTGATCGTCTGCCTGACCAAGAGGGGCCTCGACACCGTTGAGGAAGTCGTGGTCGCACACATGGCCGCAGAGCGTGAGATTCTGGCCGCACTGTCAAAGCCTCAACGACGCGACCTGGCCAATCTGTTGCGCACGACCCTTCTGGCATTGGGCGATCACGCCATCGACGACTGACCCTCATGAGCGGGACTGCATCGCGTCACGGCGTGATCCCACCCTTCGCCAATGTGCGTAGGATCACCGCGCTGGTCCGGGCGATCTGCCGCAGGGCCCCGATGCCGAGGAGGCACCATGCCGACGATAATGGCCCACCACGATGTGAAGGACAAGGATCACTGGCTCGCCTCGCCGAAGCGCGCAGAGGTGATGGGGCCTCTGGGAGTGAGCAACATTCGAACGTTCGTCGACCCGCAAAACCCAACGCGCGTCGGACTGCTCGCGGATGTCGCCGACTTGGACGCCCTGATGGCTGCAATGGGCAGCCCAGCCTTTGCCGAGGCGATGTCGTATGACGGCGTAGTGCCCGACTCCGTGGTGTTCCTCTTGGAGGAGTAAGCGCGTTCACACCTCGAGCACGGCTAGTTCGCAGGCGTGAGGTTGAGCCAGAG
>DATAJN010000710.1:0-3391 GCA_036262105.1 Ilumatobacteraceae bacterium | reverse complement strand
GAACGGGGCCGCGCTCAGCACCATGTCTTGGTCGCCGACGTAGTCGGCCAACGCCACGGGGTCGGTGATGTCGACCTCGAACACGGTGACATCCTTCGAGCGCAGTGGCGTCAAGGCGTTGTCGTCGCGGTCGATGACCGTCACCTCGAACTCGGGCGCAGTCGACAGCAGCTGAACGATCGCCTGACCGATCTTGCCGGCTCCGACCAACGTCAGCTTCGTGGCCGACGGTGAACTCATCCGGGCGACAGTACACCCAAGTTCAGGGTGGCACCTTACCTGCATGGCAGGCTAAGGCTTCCATGGAGCCCAGCGAAGACGGTCCATCGCTCAAACGCGATCTTGCCCTCGCTACGTGGGGATTGTTCACCGGACTGGCGCTCCTGTTGCTCGCTGCCGGGCTGTTCGGCACGCTGCTCGGCGTCCGTTCGGAGCTCGTCAAGCTGCCCACGGTCGTCAGCAGCCTCATCAGCGCGTCCTACTACCTCGGCTTCCTCGTCGGATCGCGAGTGGCGCTCAGGGCACTCGGCCGGGTCGGGCACATCCGCGTCTATGCCGCGCTGGCCTCGCTGTTGTCGGCGGCGATGCTGACCGTCGGCCTCACCGAGTCAGCACCGGCATGGGCCTGGCTGCGCTTCGTGACCGGGTTGTGCTTAGCCGGTCAGTACGTCGTCGCCGAGTCATGGCTCAACGACTTGGCGACGAACGAGAACCGCGGGCGGTTGTTGGCGATCTATGCAGTCGTGACATCGGGAGCGTTCGGCCTCGGTCAGCTCCTCCTGTTCCGCATGGATGCGCGAGCCGTCACCGGCTTTGCCATCGCCAGCATCATCACGTCACTCGCCGTCGCACCGGTGGCCCTGTCGGAGGAAGCCGTTGCGCCAGGCGTGGTCGAACGCGAGCACATCTCGTTGCGCGACTTGGCCAAGGTCGTGCCCACCGGTGTCGGCTCGTGTCTGCTCGTCGGCGTTGCCCACGGCGCCCTCACTGGCATGGCAGCCATCTACGCGACCCGAGTCGGGTTGTCGACAGGTCGGATCGGGCTGTTCGTCGCCGCCCCGAACATCGGCGGAATGTTGCTCCACTGGCCGGTGGCGGCAGCGTCCGACGACCTCGACAGGCGTGCTGTCGGCTTCGCTGCGTCGTGCACGGCGATCGGCGCTGCGGTGCTGCTGTTGCTCGCGCCGTCGAGCAGTTCCATGGCGTTGTTGTTGATGGCCGGGTTGGGCGGGTTCAGCTACCCGCTGTACTCGATCGCCGCGGCGTACACGAACGACTGGATCGAACCCGAGCAGGTCAACGCGGCAGCGTCACAGCTGGTCACCTTGTACGGCTTCGGCGCAGTGATGGGCCCGTTCGTTGCCGCCGGAATGATGATCGTGGTGGGCGCCAAGGGCTACTTCTGGGCGGCGATCATCCTTCACGCTCTGCTCGCCGCCTTCTTCCTCTATCGCTTGCTCGCCTGGCGGGCGCCCCTCGCCAAACGTCCGTGGGGCGAAGTATCGCTGCCGGCGAGGGCGTTCTTCGTGCCGGCGACTGTCGTGGCGATGGGTCGCCGCTACCGCAGCAACCGCGGTCGGTGAACTGCACGGGCGGATCAGCCGGCGATGGCGGCGATGTGCTCGTCGAAGTCGGGCGCTGCCATCAGAGCCTTGCAACGCTCGAACCGCCCGGCGGCGTAGGCCCAGAAGTCGTCGACCGGATTCTCGTTGACGACTTGGATCACGCCCCACAGCGTCCACAACAAGTCGCACAGGGCCTTGTAGGCGACCATCCGCCCGCGCTGGTCGGGCGGCGCGTCGCCGTCGAAGTAGGCGCGCAACAGGGCCTCGTCCTGCTGCGCGGTGAAGCCGGCCTCGACGGAGAAATCGCCGAGGTCCCACATCGGGTCGTTGTTGCCGGCGTATTCGTAGTCGATGAGGTACATGCGCTCGCCGGTGTCAAGGAAGTTCTCGCACAACGGGTCGCAGTGGCACGGCACGAGCGGAACGGGCGCAGCCTCCAGCGCGGCGCGCACGATCTCGGCTTGATGTTGGACGTCGTCGTAGCCATCGGGAAGCCTCGCCCCCTTTGCTGCCAGCAGTGCCTTGTACTCGTCGATCATGGCGAACAGCTTGAAGTCGGCGGCGAACGGCGCGGCGGTTGTGTGCAGCCGGTGAAGTACCCGCGCTGCCCGGGCCACTGCGGTGAGATCGCCAAAGCTCTTGCCGCTCATCGTGACCGCGCCATCGATGAAGCGAGTGACCATCAGCCCGTCGGCCGGGTCGAAGAAGATGACCTCGGCGTTGACGTCGGCGGCAGCGGCGGATCGAGCAGCCACTTCCTCCTCGACCCGATTGATGTACTCACCGGTGCCGGCGCCCGGAATGCGCAGAACGAATCCGTCCTCACCGACCTCCACGAGGTGGTTGACGTTGGTCAACCCGGCGAGCCGAGCGCTCGGCGCATCGACTGGCAGGCCGGCACGACGGAGGTAGTCGGCGAGTTCGTTCATACCTTGAGCCTCGCGTTCGTCGGGTCGTAGAGCGCGCCGTCGTGACGTGTAGCCGGAATTGGTTCGCCATAGACCTCGATCACGAAGTCGTTGCGATCGCTGTGCTCGATGGGCAGGTAGCCATAGGCGATCGGCTTGCCGATGGTGTGGCCGAAGTTCGCACTCGTGGTGAAGCCGACCACATCGCCGCCGGCGATGATTGCCTCACCGCTGACCGGGTAGGCCATCTCTTCCAGCGTGAAGGTGCAGAGCTTGCGGGTCACGCCGGCATCGCGCTGAGCGACCAGCGCTTCGCGCCCGCAGAAGTCACCTTTGCGCAGGTTCACCCTCCAACTCAGCCCGGCCTCCCACGGTGTGGTGTCGGGAGTGATGTCGGTCGACCAGTACAGGTAACCCTTCTCCAGTCGCAACGTGTCGATTGCCCGATAGCCGGCGTTGGCGATGCCGACCTGCCGGCCGGCATCCTCCAGCAACTCGTAGACATGCGCCGTGTAGGCGGTTGGGATGTGCAGTTCCCAGCCCAGTTCGCCGACTTAGCCGATGCGCATCGCCAGCACCGGCGCCGACCCGATGGTGAGCTCTCGCGCTGTCGCGTACCGGAAGGCATCGCTCGACACGTCCTCCTCGCACACGTCCTGCAGCACCTCACGGGCCATCGGACCGCACAAGTTGACGACCGCATTGGCCGATGTGAGATCACGGATGCGCACGCTGTCGTCGTCCGGAGAGTTGGACCGGATCCATCCCATGTCGTGGGCGCCGAACGCGGAGCCCGTCACGACGTACCAACGCTGTTCGCCAAGGCGCGTCATGGTGAGATCGCATTCGATCCCGCCGCGCTCGTTGCACAGCTGCGTGTACGTGACCGTGCCGGTCGGTTTGTCCATGTCGGCGACC
>DATAJN010000709.1:0-4104 GCA_036262105.1 Ilumatobacteraceae bacterium | reverse complement strand
GGCCGGGCGTGCCCCTCGTGGCCTCGACGATCATCGGTGGCTCGATCGTCTGAGCGGGTCGTAGCTCTCGCGTTCTGCCGCAACCTAGCAACTAAACGCCGCCTTGGTCCCGACAGTCCCTCCGATGCAACGATGGATGTCGAAGTGACCCCGACTCCGACGTCTGTGGCACCCTGACCACTGCGCGGGGGAATCGTCCCGCGACCCGCTAACATGCCGGTCTACCTCATCGCCAGCGACAGGGGCCCGGACCTCGTCCTACTGCTGCCAACGGTGAGCAGCGAGTTGGAGGTAGGCACATGGGCGTTCGTTCGCCATTGTTGAAGTCGTATGGCGATGATTTTTCCTGGTCGCTCTTGGATGCTGCGCCCGACGCGACGATGGTTGTGGCGGGCACCGGCGAGATCGTGTTCGTCAACGATCACGCCGGCGCACTGTTCGACTGCCCTCCGGAGAAGCTGCTCGGTCTGACCATCGAGGCGCTGCTGCCGGAGTCGGCTCGTTCCATTCATCGTGCGCATCGCACCCGCTACCAGGCCGAGCCGACAGTGCGATGGATGGCCACCGGCCTCGACCTTTCGGCGCTTCGGTTCGACGGCTCGCTGTTCCCTGTCGAGATCAGTCTCAGCCCGCTCCGGCTTGGCGACGACGTCTACGCCGTCGCCGCAGTTCGCGACATCACCGACCGCGTCGAATCCGAGGATCGCCTGCATCGCGTGCTGCAAACCCTCGACGCCAGCGACGATGCCATGCTCATGTTCGACGCCGACTCACTTCGCTACGCCTTCGTCAACCAAGGAGCGGTGCGCCTGGTTGGCTACAGCGAGGCGGAGCTGTTGACCATGCCGCCGATGCACCTCAACCCATACACGTGCGAATCCGACTACCGTCAACTCGTCAGTTCGCTCCTCTCTTCCGACGGGTCGTCGGCGCCCGTGCGGCAGGCAACGATGCTGCGCAATGATGGAACCGAGGTTCCCGTCGAGAAGACGTATCGAGTTGCGCCCTTGGGCAGGGACGGTCATCGCTGGGTGATCGCCATGGCGCGCGACATCACGACTCGCCTCGCCGCCGAGGAGGCACTTCGTCAGAGCCAACAGGCGCTCCACGACGCCGAGCAGGTGCTTGCCATCGCCGACGATCGGGAACGCATCGCCCGCGACCTGCACGACACCGTCATCCAGCGACTGTTCGGCGAGGGCTTGAGGCTACTGGCGACCATGAGCACCGTCAGCGATGCAGCCAAGGTTCGAATCCAGTCGACGATCGACGGGCTCGATCAGACGATCAAAGAGCTCCGGCTGGCGGTCTTCTCCTTGCAAGGCGGCGAGCCACAACCCACAGGTCTGCGCGGCCGCCTGCTGACAACTCTCACGGAGGCAACGACCGGTCTTGGATGCGAGCCCCGCCTGCAGTTCGAGGGACCGATCGAAACGATCGACAACAGCATCGCCGAACAGCTCATACCGGTGCTCCGCGAGGCACTTTCGAACGTCTCTCGCCACGCCAAGGCGCAAAGCGTACGCGTGTCGGTCGTGGTCGACGAAGACGTCACCCTGACCGTGTCCGACGACGGGATCGGCGTGCCCACCGAGGTGATCGGCGGCAATGGCATTTCCAACATGGCCGAGCGTGCTCGCCGCCTGAAAGGTAACTCGTCGATCGTGGCTCAGCCCGAGGGCGGTTCGATGCTGACGTGGCGGGTGCCGTTGCCGGCTCGCTCGCAACGGCACGGGCCAGGACCTGGCAATGAGCGGTTAATCGATCGCCGACACCAGTCTCTCGACACCTCGTAGACCGGCGTTCGCGGCCTGTTGGTCGAGGAACCACTGGTAGGTCTCCTCGAGACCGGCGTCGAGGTCGATTCTCGGCGCCCAGCCAGTGGAGGTGAGACGGGTGACATCGAGCACCTTGCGCGGTGTGCCGTCGGGCTTCGACGTGTCGAATCGCAACTCCGCGGTCGGGTAGACAAGGTCGCGGATCTTTTCGGCCAGGGCACGGATCGACAGATCGACACCGGTTCCGACGTTGATGTGTGACTCGTCGCTGTAGTGCAACATCAAGTGCAGGCAGGCGTCGGCGAGGTCGTCGACGTGGAGGAACTCGCGCATCGGCGAGCCGGTGCCCCAGATCTCGACCTCGGCTGCGCCGGAGATCTTGGCATCGTGAAACTTGCGGATCAGGGCCGGCAGCACGTGCCCGCTGGTGAGGTCGAAGTTGTCGTGGGGGCCGTACAGGTTGGTCGGCATCGCCGAGATGAAATCGCAGCCGTACTGCCGGCGGTATGCCTGGCACAACTTGATGCCGGCGATCTTGGCAATGGCGTACCACTCGTTGGTCGGCTCCAACGGGCCTGTGAGCAACTGTTCCTCCGTGATCGGCTGCGTTGCTTCGCGTGGATAGATGCACGAGGAGCCGAGGTACAACAACTTCTGCACGTCGTACAGGTGGCAGGCGTGCACGACGGTGCCGTGGATCATCATGTTGTCGTAGATGAATTCAGCAGGCCGCGTGCTGTTGGCCATGATGCCCCCGACGGTGCCGGCGACGAGGAACACGTACTCGGGCTGATTGGCCTTGAACCAATGTGACACCTCGGCTTGATCACGAAGGTCGAGTTGCTGCCGCTTGGCCGTGAGGATGTTCGTGAAACCATCGGCTTGCAGACGACGAACAACGGCAGAGCCGACCAGGCCGGCGTGACCAGCGACGTAGATTCGTGCCTGCTTGTCCATGCCGCCAAGTCTATGGACCGTGGTGATGCCCGCAGCTTCGCTCTACCGTGCCGCATGTATTCTTTGCGGAACGCGCGTCGGCATCGAACGAGCGGGCGGAGGAGCAGCATGCGCGTCGTAACCACCATCTCCCCACAGGTACGTTGACGTGTTCCGGCAGGTGATCGCCTACCGCTGGGCCGATGGCGTGACCGAGGAAGCGAAGGCCGCGTCCCGAAACGCGCTCGCCGGCTTGCGAGCGATACCGGAGGTGTCGAACTTGCGATTCGCCGATGACGCCGGGCACTTCGAAGGCAACTTCGACATGGTTGCCGTCATGGACTTCCCCGACTTCGCCGCGGCCCGTCGGTACGTGGCCGACGAACGTCACCAGGCCTACATCCGCGACTTCGCCAGCAAGCTGATCGGTGAGCGTGTGGTCGTGCAACACGATTGGGCCGTGCAAGACCTCGCGGGTGTTCACCACGTCACTCTGCCGGTCGCCAACGTTGCCCGCAGTCGTGACTGGTACGGCCGAGCGTTCGGGCTAGTGGTTCCCCACGAAGCAACCGGCGGTGATGCTGGAGAAGCCACCCTGGCGCACCCGAGTGGATCGATCAAGGTTGTGCTGCGCGAGGACCCGCGTCGGGCTGAGGCGCTCGCCGGGTTCAACGTGATCGCATTCACTGTCGCAACGGTCGGCGACCTTGACGCATTTGTCGCCCGGCTCGACGCCGAAGGCGTGGCTCACGATGCCCCGATGGCCTCCAGCAGCGGGATGACCGTCGACGTCGTCGACCCCGACGGACTCGTCGTTCAATTGATCACGCTCGTGCCGTAGGCGGTTTCGGATTCGACCCAACGGCACGTCCACTGACCTGTGGAGTTGCTCGCGGTACCCAGGTACGCGTGAAGAACTCCACAGGACGAAGGTCGAGTGACCGCTCCGAACCGCAGGCTCATGGTCGGGGTTCGAGGATGACGACCGCGGTCTCCGTCGAGCGGCGTGCTGCGTAGGCGTCGAGGTTCTTGTCGATCTCTCCCCACCGTGACCACAGCCGTTCCCGCTCCTCGCCGCGGGCGGCCCGGCCGGTGACGAGACGGGGTCCGCCGACTAGATCGACCCGAGCGTCCGGGTGCGCCTGCAGGTTCAGCCACCATGCCGGCTCGCCCTCGCCCCAGCCGTTCATCGCCATGGTGACGAGGTTCGGCCCATCCTCGAAGTAGCCGACCATGACGCTGCGTTCCAGGCCGGTCCGCCGACCGACAATGGTGAGACGCATGGCGCCCCAGCGGTTGCGCTTCGCCCGCCACAGACCCAGACGGCCGCCCGTCAGACGGTACACGCGGCGATGAGTGAACCAGAAGAGCCGGATGAACCAGCGCGGAG
>DATAJN010000708.1:0-3432 GCA_036262105.1 Ilumatobacteraceae bacterium | reverse complement strand
CAAGCGGCACGATCCTCGCTTCGTGGGCGGGCACTGGCCACAAGTGCGACCTCGGCTTCGAACTGATCGGGTCGCGTGGCTCGGTGAGCTTCAGCTGGGAGCGTTCGAACGAGCTGCGGTTCTACGACTCGACCGATCCGGCTGATCGGCAGGGCTACCGCACGATCCTCGTCGGTCCGGCACACCCCGGGGCCGATGGCATTCACACCGTTGCCGCCCAAGGCCTCGGCTACACCGACGCGTTCGCGATTGCCGCCCGCAACACGCTGCGCAACCTGGCCGCAGGTCGCGTTCTATCGGGCCCGACCTTCGTCGATGGGCTTCGTGTCGCCGAGGTGACCGACGCTGTGATTCAGGCCGCGGCGAGTGGGGCGAGAGTGGCCGTTACGCGCCGCACGGTGTGAATCAGTCGGTCAGGCCCAGGCCGCGGACGTAGTCGAGGCTCGCCTTGGCGTCTTCCAAAGGTGTGGTGGGCGACCTGAAGTCGCGGTCCTGCTCGATGGTGCCCGGCCCATCGAAGCCGTTGCGCAACTCGACGGCCAGCGCGTTGAAGTCGACCATGCCTTGCCCAACGGGGCAGAACACGCCGAGAGAGACCGCGTCGAAGAACGCGACGGCATCGCTGACCACTTTCTGAAGCACGATTGGATCGATGTCTTTGAAGTGCAGGTACGGAGTGCGATCGCGATGCTCGGCCAGGAAGCGAACCGGGTCGACACCCGCGTACGCGAAGTGCCCGGTGTCGATGCACAGTTGCAGACCGTCATCGGCCGTATCGTCGAGGACGCGCTCGATCTCGTCTTCGAACTCGATGTAGCTGCCTGCATGGGGATGCAACACCGGCGTGAGGCCGTGCTCGCCGGCAATGCTGGCTGACTGCCGCAACCCCTTGAGCAACGCGTCGTATGGCTGACCGTCGAGTCGGGGCGCAGCTGCGCTGCGCCCGGCAGTGGCTCCACGCTCGTCGCTGACCATGTCGATCACGACGAGGTAGTTGCCACCGAGGCCGGCGATGCGCCGGCATGTCGTGTGGGTGACATCGGCGATGTGGTCGTGCTTACCGGCGTCGTGCAGCGGTTCGAAGATGTAGGAACCGGCGACTCCGAGCCCACGAGCCTCGAGTTCGGCTCGGACCCGATCGTCGTCGTTGGGGAGGTAGCCGACCGGACCCAGCTCGCACCACTTGTAGCCGGCCTCACTGATCTCGCTGAAGACCTCTTCCCACGGCGGCGCGCCGGGTTTGTCGGGAACATCGACACCCCACGACACAGGTCCATTGGCGACTCGCAAGCCCATCGTCGGCTCCTCTCACAGCGATCTGGAGGCAGGCTACTGCCGAGGACACCTCAGACGCCGACTCGCTGATGCTTCGACTCGGCCTCGTACACACCGCGAGCGACGAGCACCTCGGCGCGCTCGCTGACCTCCGGTACACCGACCTCCCACCACGATCCGCCGCCGATCCACTTGTCGTGGGCGACGTCGATGACGATGGCGTAACTGCGATCTGCGGCCTTGGCCCTGGCGAACGCGGCGGGCAGGTCGTCGAGCCTCTCGACGTGTTCGGAGATCGCGCCGAGTGACTCGGCGTGCTTGGTGAAATCGACGCGCCGGAGCTCGGTGTGGCGGGCCGAGCGAAGCAGGTTGTTGAACTCCACGCCACCCTGGTTGACCTGGAGGTTGTTGATCGAGGCGAAGCCGGCGTTGTCGCAGACGATGAAGATCACCTTGTGCCCGGTGAAGACGCTGGCGTAGATGTCGCTGTTCATCATCAGGTACGAGCCGTCCCCGACGAACGCCAGCACGTCGGTGTCGGGCCGCGCCATCTTGGCGCCGAGCCCACCAGAGATCTCGTAACCCATCGTCGAGTAACCGAACTCGGTGTCGAAGGTGCCGACCTTCTTCGTGCGCCAACCGGCGACGAGCTCTCCCGGTAGGCCTCCCGCGGCCGACAGGCAGTAGTCGTCGTCGTCGCACAGCTCGTTGATCACCTGGATCACCTGCGCGTACGCGGGCGTTCCAGCGGCCTCGCGTTGCTTGATCGAGTCGAGGTACGCATGCCATTCGCCGATCCTCGTCTGGGCCAGACCCAACCAGTCGGCGGGTGCGGCGTAGTCGCCCAACGCGTCGTCGAGTGCCTCGACGGCGACCAGCGCATCGCCGATCACCGGCGTGGCGTGTTGCTTGACTGCGTCCCAGCGCGCGGTGTTGATCGACACGATTCGCAGGGCGGGATTCTTGAAGAGCGCCCACGACCCGGTGGTGAAGTCTTGTAGCCGCGTACCGACTGCCAGCACGACGTCGGCATCTTCGGCCATCGTGTTCGCTGCCGTCACACCGATCACTCCGAGCGGCCCCGCGTAGTTCGGGTGATCGTGCACGACTGCGCCCTTGCCCGCCAGCGTTTCGACGATGGGGATTCCTCTGCGCTCGGCGAAACCGGTGAGGGCCTCGACCGCGCCGGAGTAGTGCACGCCACCGCCGCTGATGATCAAAGGCTTCGTGGCTCCACGCAACACTGCCGCGGCAGCCTCGATATCGCGGCCGTCGGGGCCGGGTCGGCGGATGTAGTGCACCCGCGGGGTGAAGAACGCCGCTGGGTAGTCGTACGCCTCGGCCTGCACGTCTTGCGGCAGGGCGAAGAAGGCCGCGCCACAATCGCCGGGATCGAGCATCACGGCAAGTGCCTGGGGGAGCGAGCGCACGATCTGCTCGGGCTTGGTGATTCGGTCCCAATAGCGCGTCACGGGTTTCAAGGTGTCGGCCACGGTCACCGTCGGGTCGTTGAACTGCTCGATCTGCTGCAGGACGGGATCGACGATGCGGTGCTGGAACGTGTCGCCGCTGAACAGCAGAACCGGGAGCCGGTTGGCGTGAGCGACAGCCGCGGCGGTGACCAAGTTGGTGCAGCCGGGCCCGATCGAGGAGGTGGCGACCATGATCTGGCGGCGTCGCTTGGCCTTGGCGAACGCGACTGCCGACAAGGCCATGCCCTGCTCGTTGAAACCGTGCCAGGTCGGCAACTGGTCCTTCACCGGCTCGAGGGCCTCGGCCAGACAGGTGACGTTGCCGTGACCGAAGATGGCGAAGACGCCGGCGAACAGGGGCACCTCTTCGCCATCGATGACGGTCCGTTGGTTGACGAGCCACCGCACGATGGCTTGGGCAGTGGTCAAGCGGATGGTCTCCACCTTGGTACCTCCGTACGTGAACGGTGAGCGGCGATCGGCGCCGACCATACTCCGCGGCAATAATCGACCCGATGTCGAGGACGACCCGGACCGATCCACGCGCAACAATTGCCGTGTGATCCTCCGCTACATGTACGTCGGGTCGTCGGACATGGTGCATGACATTGCAACGTGGTCCGGCCTTCCGGGAGCCACGTTGCGTTGGAGGTTCCAGCACTTCGGCGCCGATGTCGCCGCTCAC
>DATAJN010000707.1:0-2674 GCA_036262105.1 Ilumatobacteraceae bacterium | reverse complement strand
CTGCTTGCCGAACGGACCGAAGGCGCCTACCGCGCCGCGCTGGAGCTCGAACCGGCCAACGAAGACGCAATCGTCGGCGTGGCCGAGTTGCTGGTTGCTCGCGGTGAGGCCGAGCAGGCGTTGTCGTTCCTGGCGCGCATCCCCGAGAACGATCGCACTCGACATGTGGCCGCCGCGGCCCGCGTCAGCACTCAACCGAGCCTGATCACCGACGACTACGACTCTCGGCTCCCAGAGCTGCTCGACCGTGTGAAGGGTGACGACGAGGTGCGCCAACAGATCGTCGACATCCTGGAGCTCATGGGCCCCGACGATCCACGAACCTCGGCCTACCGAAAGCAGCTCACCGCTCGCTTGTACTGATTGCGGCTACAGTCCTCCCATGCCGATCGAACATCGCGAGGGCTACCAGTTGTGGGAGGGTGGCCCCGTGCCCAAAGGTGCCGATGGCATCACCCTGGGCTCGCTGGTGATCGTCCGGCGCGGCAAGGCCTCGCCCTACCTGCTGCGGCACGAGCTCGTGCACGTGCGCCAGTGGAAGCGTTTCGGCGTCGCCGGCTTCGCGGCCCGTTACGTCGGCCCGTACGTGTTGTGGCGGCTCCGCGGCAAAGACCACCGCAGCGCCTACATGCGGATCCCGCTGGAGATAGAGGCCGATTGGGTTGCTCGTCGATCGCTGACCACCGCGGTACGCGACGAACTGCCCGAGCGCATCGCCTTGTAGCGAAACACAAGGGCCGTCGATAATGTCCGGCCCTGACTTCCCCCGGTAGCCACCGGGCGCTGCAAGCGCCCAGTCCCAGTGGAGGTCGCCATGGATTCGAGTCTGCCGCGTCCCGCTCCACCGCGGTCTCCGTCCGACCGCGTGCGCGAGTGGGTCGTTTGGTTCGGTCCCGGCCGACTGGTGGCAACAGCACTCGCCGTGATCGCCGTCGTCGTCGGCGGAACGTGGCTGCTCAAGGCATCGCCGAGTCGTACAGAGGATGCTCTGCCGTTCGCGACACATTCGTCCACGACAACGATCACGATTGCGACCGTTCCGTCGACCACCATCGCCTCGTCGATCGTCGTGTACGTCGCCGGGTCGGTCGCGGTGCCGGGCATCTACAGGCTGGCCGCGTCAGCGCGTGTCAACGATGCGGTGCTCGCAGCCGGCGGCGCGGGCGCCGACGCCGATCTCGGGGTGGTCAACCTCGCAGCAGTGGTGCACGACGGTGAGCGGGTCTACGTCCCGGAAGTTGGTGAGGCAATACCACCAGCGATCGAGGCAGCACCCGCTGCGGGCACCTCGCCCTCGGAGCCCGTCAACATCAACTCGGCGACGGCCGATCAGCTCGACGTGCTGCCCGGCGTTGGTCCCGCTACGGCAGCCGCGATCGTCGCCCACCGATTGGAGCACGGTCCGTTCCAGACCGTCGAGCAACTCGGTGATGTTCGCGGGATCGGCCCGGCGAAGCTCGATGCTCTGCGCGGCCTGGTGACGGTGTGATCAGAACAACGCTCGGCCGAACACCAGGTTCACGGCGATCAGGGCCACCACCACGCCGCACCACACGCCCACCGCGAGCCACAGGTATTCGCGCCAGTAGTCGCGCCACGACGCGACTGGCAGCCGCGTTGCCCGCCTGGCAGAGACAGCTCCCAACAGCATCCAGAACGCGGCGCTACCCGCGACGGCCCCGAGGTACACGGCGCTCCCCGATCGCAACGGCGCCCCAACGACGAGGAGGCCCGGCGCGGCCAACACCGCGGTCAGGAAGCCAGCCAGGCCACGAACCAGCGAGGTGTGCCCGCTCAACAACACCAAGGAGAGCGCACCGAGCACACCCGGTGGCACGAGAGCAACGATCGGGCCGGTTCCACGCAGCTTCGAGCGGTAGGCGCGAGGCCCCATTGGCACAGGTTCGTGAAGATGCCGCACGGGGTCGATGATGCGAGCGTACGACCCCCGAGGCATGCACTGGCGGCACCCGTTTGGCGACCTCGAAGTCGCGCTGGTCGCCCTTGCAGCCGTGATGGGGGTTTGGACGCAGTCGCCGGCTTGGGTGGGCGCGGTTGCAGCGGGCTCACTGCTCGCCCGCCGGCGACCGGTACTACTCCTGGTCTGTCTCGTCTTCGGTCTCGCCGGGGTTTGGCGGTCCCGGGTCACCTGGGATGGTGCGACCCCTCGTCACCTCGGTCATTACACGGGTTGGGTTCCAGTCGTCGGCGACCCGGCACCGTTCAACAATGGGCTCCGCGTCACCGTCGAGATCGACGGCGAACGTTTCGATGCCTGGGCCTACGGCTCGTCGCGGCGGCGGTTGCTCGACCGCCAGGCCGGGGAGTTCGTGTATGTCGACGGCGAACGTCGCCCGCAAACGTCGAATGTTCGCAGACCTCGACTCCGTCACGTGGTCGGTCGCTTCGACCTGCAGGTCGTCGGCGACCCGGCGCCATTCAACAATGGGCTCCGCGTCACCGTCGAGATCGACGACGAACGTTTCGATGCCTGGGCCTACGGCTCGTCGCGGCGGCGGTTGCTCGACCGCCAGGCCGGGGATTTCGTGTATGTCGACGGCGAACGTCGCCCGCAAACGTCGAATGTTCGCAGAGCTCGACTCCGTCACGTGGTCGGTCGCTTCGACCTGCAGGTCGTCGGCGATTGGCGGGAGGGTTCGCCGCTGTACCGCAC
>DATAJN010000706.1:0-2661 GCA_036262105.1 Ilumatobacteraceae bacterium | reverse complement strand
GGCGGGGGGGATGTAGTCCATCTCGTCGTGACGAACGTCGATCAGTCCGGCGGTGGTGAAGTGGCGGGCGTAGGCGGCGGCCACGGAGGCAGCGGACTCGTCGGACGTTGGCGGTGGCATGAACACCAGGACGAGCTCGCCGTCGGGTGCGAGTCGTTCGACCAGACCGTCGATGGCGGCTTGAGCGTCGTTCCAGAACATGGATGCGTTCACCCCGAAGATGAGATCGAACCCGTCCAGGTCGGACGGAAGAGCGGCAGAGTCGGCGACGCGGAACTCGACTATGCCGGCCTGGACGCCGGCGCGGTTGCGTCGAGCCGCAGTTCGGCTCATCAGCGCGGAGATCTCGACACCGACGATGTGGCCCGTTGTCAGTCGGGTCCACAGGTGTTCGATCGCGATCCCAGGACCGTGACCGATCTCGCAGATTCGGGCGTCAGGCGCAGGGGCAAGCACGTCTGCGACCCAGATGTTACGGCGCACATTGGAGTCGCGCGTCGACATGATCCTGCCCGCGATCCGGCCGTACAAACCTCTCGGGTGACGAAAGTTCTCGATGATGTGTTCCTTGATCACGATTCGTTCTCCAACTCGACGAGCAGCTTTCGGACTTCGGCCAGCGTTGCGGCGGCCGCAGTCAACCGGTCGGGGTCGATCGCTCCCCGAAGCGGTTCGACGAGGTCTTCTTCCTTGCGGGCGATGGACTCGATCAAGGCGCGACCATCACGGGTGAGCGCGGACAGCGGTGACCGCTTGTGCGCCGGGTTCGCCGAGGTCTCAACGAGTCCTTGGGACTCGAGATCGTTGACAATCGTCTGGATGTGCTGACGAGTCACCCCACGCGACCGGGCCATCGATGGAACCGTCGACGGATGATTCCTCGACAGATACTCCAGCACCGCCCGTCCAGGAGGATCGATTCGATGACCGTGAGCCCACCGCGCGAATTCGCTGAACGCGTGGAACGACAACCGGACCTCATCGACAAGGTCACTCAGCTCCTTCGACATGACAACTAAGATGTCATATTGACAATGTGATTGTCAAGCTCGGTCGACGAGAATTTCTGCACGCAAACCGGCCGCTCCGCTTCAACCTGTAGCTCCGGTCTCGCGTCCGCTTTGCTGATGTCGACGCTAAGCGGGTGATGGTTCAGGACTTGACGCGAACATTCGTGCAGTCGTGTATGACACGATCTTGCAGGTGACCAGCAGACCCGCGGAGGCGCAGCACCTGACCGACCTCGCCCTGCTGCGGCGCGTTCGCGACCGAATGGACCGGGAGTATGCGCTGCCGCTGGATGTCGAGGCGCTCGCCCGTGGAGTGAACATGTCGGCCGGGCATCTCAGCCGCCAATTCCGGCTCGCCTACGGGGAGTCGCCGTACTCATATCTCATGACGCGCCGCATCGAGCGGGCGATGGCGTTGCTGCGTCGTGGCGACCTCAGCGTCACCGACGTCTGCTTCACGGTCGGGTGTTCGTCGCTGGGTACGTTCAGCACTCGTTTCACCGAGCTGGCCGGCATGCCGCCCAGCGTCTACCGGCGCGAGGCGGCACAGGCGACAGCGGAGATGCCGTCGTGCGTCTCCAAACAGGTCACCAGACCCGTCAGGAATCGAGAAGCACCCGCCAGCGAGGCACGCTTAGCCTGATCGCCATGGACATCACCATTCACGGGAGCTTCCTCCCACACAACGACCCCGAGGCCTCTCTGGCCTTCTACCGCGACACCCTCGGCTTCGAGGTGCGCAACGACGTCGGATACAACGGGATGCGCTGGATCACGGTCGGGCCTCCCGATCAGCCCGGTACGTCCATCGTCCTCGACCCGCCAGGCGCCAACCCCGGCATTACCGACGACGAGCGCCGCACCATTGCCGAAATGATGGCCAAGGGCACCTACGCCACGCTCCTCCTCGCCACCAAGGATCTCGACGGCGCCTTCGAACGGCTGCAGGCCAGCGACGCCGAGATCGTTCAGGAACCGACGGAGCAGCCGTACGGCGTTCGCGACTGTGCCGTCCGCGACCCAGCGGGCAACATGATCCGGATCCAGGAGCTGCACTGAACCGGCCGGTGATCGCCGAACAGATGGAGACACGATGAGCAAGGCCACGAAGACCGGTGCGCAGTCGTCTGCGCTGCGCGATGCCGACAGCCACGATCTGATCCGCGTGCACGGCGCGCGGGTGAACAACCTCAAAGACATCAGCATCGAGCTCCCGAAGCGCCGGCTGACCGTGTTCACGGGCGTCTCCGGCTCGGGCAAGAGCTCGTTGGTGTTCGGCACGATTGCTGCGGAGTCGCAGCGGCTGATCAACGAGACCTACAGCACCTTCGTGCAGGGTTTCATGCCGACGCTGGCCAGGCCCGAGGTCGACGTTCTGGACGGCCTGACGACGGCGATCATCGTCGACCAGGAGCGCATGGGCGCCAACATCCGCTCGACGGTCGGCACCGCCACCGACGCCAACGCGATGCTGCGGGTTCTCTTCAGCCGGGTAGGGAAGCCGCACATCGGCTCCTCCCAAGCGTTCTCCTTTAACGTCCCCTCGGTCCGAGCGAGCGGTGCGATCACGATCGAACGCGGTGCCGGCAAGACCGTGAGACAGACCTTCACCCGCACCGGCGGCATGTGTCCGCGCTGCGAAGGCATGGGC
>DATAJN010000705.1:0-3770 GCA_036262105.1 Ilumatobacteraceae bacterium | reverse complement strand
CGCCGCAGGACTGCGTCGTGCTCGAGGACTCACCGACGGGTATTCGCTCGGCCACTGCCGCCGGATGCCAGGTGATCGCCATTCCGCACGTGGTCGACGTGCCGCGGCGGCGTGGCGTGCGGCGGGTCGACTCCCTGACCGAGCTGAACATCGACAACCTCATCGTCCCCGGCTCGTCCCGACGGCCGTTTGCTCTCGGAGCAGGAGCGCTGGCGCTGGCCGCGGCGGTCGGCATTGCGGTGACGATGGGCAACGACTCGTCGCCACCACCACCGCCGCCGATCGACATCCCGATCGACGCCTGGGCCCCGTACTGGACGCTGCCCGATGCCCAGACAACGCTCGCCAGCAACGGGCGAATGCTGCGCCAGGTGTCGCCGTTCTGGTACTCGTCGCACGATGCGACCACGATCACGGTCGACGGCAACCTCACGCCCGACACAACCGCCCAATTCATCTCCGCGGCGCGAGACGCCGGTGCGAAGGTCGTGCCGTCGATCGTCGATGCGATGCCCGCGGGCGGCATGGCCGCGCTGCTGGCCGACCCTTCCACGCGTGCCGCGCATGTCGACGCCATCGCCGATCTGGCAGCGAGCAAGGGCTTCGACGGAATAGACATCGATTACGAGCAGTTTGCGTTCGTCGACAATCAGGCGACCTGGTCGACCACCCGTCCGCTGTGGATCCTCTTCATCAGTGAGCTCGGCGACCGCCTGCACGCCGACGGCCGGATCCTCACAGTCAGCGTGCCGTACATCTACGACGGTGGACGCACGGATCAGAGCGGCTTCTGGGTGTACGACTACGCGGGAATGCAATCGCACGTCGATCAGATCCGGATCATGGCCTACAACTACTCCAGCGACAAGGCCGGCCCAATAGCTCCCCTTTCGTTCGTACAGCAGACGATCACCGCGGCCAAGAAGGTGGTCGATGACGACACCAAGCTGGTGCTCGGCGTTGCGCTGTACGGATACAACTGGCCGATCGCTACGGTGGGCACGTGTCCGGCAAGCCAAGAAGGCAGGACCAGCGTGAGCCAGAGAAACATCGACGAGCTCATCGCCAAGCGAAAGGCCACACCATTGCACGACCCACACACCGGTGAGTCGTCGTTCACGTACGAGCTGGAAGTCAGCGACGGAACGACCACCTGCACGCAAACCCGCGAAGTGCACTACGTCGACGCAGAGGGTGCCCGCGAGCGAATCGACCTCGCCCGTCGCGAACGGCTCGGGGCCGTTTCGTTGTGGGCACTCGGTTTCGACAATCCCGACACCTGGCTGAGCATCCAGCAGTTGGCCC
Source organism: Ilumatobacteraceae bacterium (assembly GCA_036262105.1). Taxonomy (GTDB): domain Bacteria; phylum Actinomycetota; class Acidimicrobiia; order Acidimicrobiales; family Ilumatobacteraceae; genus JAENVT01. The sequence goes on along the minus strand of DATAJN010000705.1, from coordinate 2,465 downwards.
GTGTTCCCGGCTCCACCACCTCGCTGGTTGCGCCATGACCACCTTCGGTGTGATGTTTCGCAGGGAGTGGCCCGCCGAGGAGCTGATGGGCTACGCCCGTCGCGTGGAGGAGGGCGGGCTCGACGAGCTGTGGATCGTGGAGGATCTCGGCTTCCATGGCGGGTTCACACAGGCCACGGCAGCCCTGGCCGCCACCTCGCAGATCGGTGTCGGCATCGGCATCGCCCCGGCCGTGGTTCGCAACGTGGCCTACGCGGCCATGGAGATCGCCACGCTCGCCCAGATGTTCCCCGGCCGCTTCCACATGGGTTTCGGTCATGGAGTCGACTTCTGGATCGAACAGGTCGGCGCTGCGCCCACATCGTGGATGTCGTCGCTGCGCGAGGTCGTGATCGCCACAACGCAACTGCTGGCCGGCGAGAGCGTGACGATGCACGGCAACCACGTGCACCTCGACAATGTTCAGCTCGCCCACCCGGCGCGGGTGATGCCACAGATTTCCCTCGGTGTCCGCGGACCACGTTCCATGGCATTGGCCGGCGAGGTCGCCGACGGCATCATCTTCGCCGAGTGGTCGGGGCCGCGCTATCTGCAACAGGTTCGAACCCAGGTCGGCGACGCACCGACGTTCACCGCGTTCGTGCAGGCCAGCCGCGATGTCGAGGCGCTCGCGGCGATGATGCACGAGAAGATGGCTCTGCCGAGGTTCGCCAGCCAACTCGCTGCCTACGGCACAGAGCATCCACCGCTCGACGAGCTCGTGATCGGAGGCGATCCCGCCACATGGTTCGACCAGGCGCAGAAGTGGATTGACGCGGGCGCTTCTGCAGTGGTGTTCTGTCCACTACCGACCGATCCTGTGGAGCTGCCGTTATGACCGTCGATGCCGATCAGCGCACCCGTCTCGCCGCACGTCGCGCCGAGCTGAGCGCGGAGTACCTCGCCCCCCGATCCGAGCGACCGGGCAGCACCGCCCGCGGCGTGCATCACGTCGCCTTGATCAGCAGCGATGTCGAGCGCACCGTGCAGTTCTTCCAAGGCATCCTCGGCTTTCCGTTGATCGAGATGTTCGAGAACCGCGACTACGAGGGCTCGACCCACTTCTTCTTCGACATCGGTCACGGCAACACGCTGGCCTACTTCGATCTGCCCGGCCTCGATCTCGGCCCCTACCAGGAAGTGCTCGGCGGCCACCACCATCTGGCCATCTCCGTCGAACGAACCATCTGGGAAACCCTGAGGGCCCGCCTCGACGAGAACCGCATCGAGTACGCCCACGTCGACGGTTCGTCGCTGTACTTCCGCGGCCCCGACGGCGAACGTCTGGAGCTGATCAGCGACCCGCTGCTGGAGATGTACGGGAAGCCGGTCGGGTGAATCGATCGAGCCACTGGGGAATAGTTGCGAGCGCAAGAATGTTGAATACAGCATGACCATCGCCGTCCGACAACCCACCGATCGCATGACCACCTCGATCGACTGGCTCGATTCCAAGCACTCCTTCAACTTCGGCGGGCACTACCGCGCCGGCGATGCGGGCCACGGCTTGCTCCTCGTCAGCAACGACGACACCGTGGCGCCCGGCACCGGCTTCGGCGAACACGGCCACCGCGACATGGAGATCGTCACCTGGGTGCTGTCAGGCACGCTCGAGCACCACGATTCCGCCGGCAACCACGGAGTGCTCTATCCCGGTCTCGCGCAGCGCATGTCGGCCGGAAGCGGCATTCGCCACAGTGAGACGAATCCGAGCAACAGCGAGCCGGTGCACTTCGTGCAGATGTGGGTGCTCCCCGACACCGCCGGCGTCGAGCCCGGCTACGAGCAGCGCGACATCAACGAAGCCCTCACCGACGGGCGGCTCGTACCCATCGCATCCGGCAAAGGCCATGAGGGTGCCGTGAAGATCCACCAGCGCGAGGCAGTGTTGTGGGGCGGTCGTCTGCCGGCAGGCGCGACCGTCGACCTGCCGACCGACGAACATGTGCACGCGTTCGTCGCCCTCGGCAACGGATCCTTGGACGACGGTACGAAACTCGACACGGGCGCAGCGGTGCGAATCACGGGGCGCCAGGCGCTGCATTTCACTGCCGGCCAGCAGGGCGCCGAACTACTGGTGTGGGCTACCGCCTGACGCCCTTTCGGACCGGGCAGCGGAGTACGGCAGCCACTTGCCGGCATCGAAGTCGTAGAGCTTGCAGGCTCTCGTCGCGCGCAGGTAGCCGCGCAACGAGAATCGTGACGACCTCACCGTGTCGGGATACGCATCCGTTATCGCCGCCGCCGCCTTCGGCAACTGATGGAAGGGGATGCGCGCGTCGACGTGGTGTGGAACGTGGATGAAGATGTTGTGGAACCAGAGACGGTTGACGACTCGTGGGATTCGCACGATGGTGGTCGACTCCATCTGGCCCCTGTACTGGGTCCAGTCGCGCCGTGTCCACCAGCGGATTTCGGGCGACACG
>DATAJN010000704.1:0-6517 GCA_036262105.1 Ilumatobacteraceae bacterium | reverse complement strand
CGATATCGCTCGCTGTGCATCACGTGCTCGGTGGGATCGTCGACGGTCACGGGCTTGAAGGTGTCGAGACCGACGACGAGCTCTACACGGGCGACTTCGACGCCCCGAGTTGCAACAGCGGTGAGCAACTGCGGTGTGAAGTGCAGGCCGGCTGTCGGTGCCGCTGAAGACGCTGGTTCGTTGGCGTAGACGGTCTGGTACCGGTCGGGCTCGTCGAGATGGGCGCAGATGTAGGGCGGCAACGGCATCTCGCCGTGGCGTTGCAACAACGACAGCGGGTCACCCTCGGCAGCAATCGTGACCAGGCACGTGTCCCCGGAATCGGTGCGAGATCCGATCTCGATGAGCACATCGCCTGCCGCATCGACCAGGCGCTCGCCGGGGCGCAGCTTGCGCCCCGGTCGGATCATCGCCTCCCACGTGCGTCGGTCGTCGCTGACCGGTTCCAGCAACAGCACCTCGGCGGCACCGCCGCTCTCGCGTCGTAGGCGCAGGCGCGCCGGAATCACCTTCGTGTCGTTGACGACCAACAGATCCCCGTCGTCGAGCAGCTCCGGCAGATCATTGACGTGCTCGTGAGTGGGTGCAGCACTCCCCCTGTCGACCAGCAGCCGAGCCGAATCGCGCGGCTCGATGGGTACCTGAGCGATGCGCTCGGCCGGCAACTCATAGTCGAAATCGGTGAGGCGCATGGGGCGACCAGGCTACGGCCACGTCGCTGACCGTGTGACACGATTGCCGCCATGACGACGTTACGAACCGATCAGGTGGTGTGTGGGTCCGATGGCGCGATGGATGTGCACGTCTGGGCGCCCAACACGCCGCCACGATCTGCGATCTTGCTGATCCAAGAGATCTTCGGCGTCGGCGCGTACATCCGTGATGTCGCCGGGAGACTTGCCGACGCGGGCTACCTCGTCGGCGCTCCCGACCTGTTCTGGCGGTTCGCTCCCAACTGGGAGGCCGATCATGACGAGGCGGGTCTCGAGGCCTCGCTGGAGAAGGTGCAGCAACTCGACTTCCCTCAGGCGGTATCCGACTCCGCCGTCGCGCTCGCCCACCTCCAGGCCCAACCGGGCATCACCTCGGCACCGGCGGTGCTCGGGTTCTGCCTCGGCGGAACCATTGCCTGGGGCGTAGCGGCGATGGCCGAGCCGAGCTGTTGCGTCAGCTACTACGGCTCGGGCGTTCCGTCGATGCTCGGCATGATCGCCCAGGTGTCGTGCCCCACGCTGTTCCACTTCGGCAACAGCGATGCGTACATCCCCAACGAAGGCATCGATGCGATCAGTGAGGCGATCGCCGGACAGCCCGGCTTCCTTCTGAACGTCGAGACAGCCGGGCACGCCTTCGACAACCACCAGAGCGAGATGTTCTACGATGAGGGCGCGGCGAAATCGGCGTGGAGCAAGACGATGGCCTTCCTGGGCACTCATCTCCCGGCGTGAGGGCCCTCGTCCGGCGGCCCGGGCCGCGCCTCGCCGAGGGATTGCTCACCCACATCGAACGGCAACCGGTCGACGTGGCACTGGCGACGCGTCAGTGGGTCGGCTACGTCGACGCGCTGCAACGAAACGGTTGGGAGACGATCGAGGTGGCTCCAGCCGACGACTGCGCCGACGCGGCGTTCATCGAAGACACGATGGTCGCCTTCCACGACCTCATGGTGATCTCCCTGCCGGGCGCGCCGACCAGACAGCCGGAAACGGCTGCCGTAGCGCTGGCGCTCACCCAACTCGGCTACGAACCGCTGCGGATCGAACCGCCCGGCACGCTGGACGGTGGCGACGTCTTGAAGGTCGGCGACACCGTGTACGTCGGGCTTGGAGGACGCACCAACGCGGCCGGTATCGCCCAACTGGCAGCTCACCTCGCACACCGAGGCGCTCGCGTGGTCAGTGTGCCGTGCACCAAGGTGCTCCATCTGAAGTCGGCGGTCACGGCGCTTCCCGACGGCACGATCGTCGGCTGGCCGGATGCTGTCGATGATCCTTCGATCTTTCCCAAGTTCCTGGCCACGCCTGAGGAATCGGGCGCGCATGTCGTGCTGCTCGGTGATGATCGCTTGCTGATCGCCGCCGATTGCCCCAAGTCAGCAGACATCTATCGGGCACTCGGATATCACCCCGTAGAGGTCGACATCGGCGAGTTCCAGAAACTCGAAGGTTGCGTCACGTGCTTGAGCGTGCGTCTCCGCGACGGTGCGCCGCGATCAGTCGAACAGTGATGCCCCGGGCGCAGCGCCCGACGTTGGAGGCGTCAACCCGATGTGCTCGTAGGCAGCGGCCATCGCCACCCGACCACGCGGTGTTCGGGCGATCATGCCCTGCTGGATGAGGAACGGTTCGTACATGTCTTCCACCGTTTCAGGCTGCTCACCAACACTGATGGCCAACGTACTGAGACCCACCGGACCACCTTGGAACTGCTTGCAGATCGCCGAGAGGATTGCCCGGTCGACCTTGTCGAGACCACGACCGTCGACGCCGAACAGTTGCAAGCCATCGCGCGCGGTGGTGACGGAGATCGTTCCGTCGCCGCGAACCTCGGCGTAGTCGCGAACGCGGCGAAGGAGACGGTTGGCGATCCGCGGCGTGCCACGCGAGCGACGGGCGATCTCCCAAGCGGCCTCGGGCTTGATCGAGACCCGCAGGATGCCGGCGGCTCGGCGGACGATCGTTTCCAACTCGTCGTCGGCGTAGTAGTCGAGCCGAGCAACGAGGCCGAAGCGATCGCGCAACGGCCCCGTGATCATGCCCGTGCGCGTCGTCGCCCCGACAAGGGTGAACGGTGGCAGGCTGAGACGGATCGACGACGCCGCCGGGCCCTTGCCGACCACGATGTCGAGCTGGAAGTCCTCCATCGCCGGGTAGAGGATCTCTTCGACGACGCGCGACAGGCGATGGATCTCGTCGATGAACAACACGTCGCCGTCGCCGAGCTTGGTGAGGATGGCTGCCAGGTCGCCTGCCCGTTCCAACGCCGGACCGGACGTGATGTGCATGTGCACACCCATCTCGACGGCCACGATTCCGGCCAGGCTGGTCTTGCCGAGACCGGGAGGACCGGCGAGCAGGAGATGGTCGGCCGGCTGGCCGCGCATCTTCGCCGCCTCCAGGACGATGCTGAGGTGCTCTTTCAACTCGCGCTGGCCGACGAACTCGCTCAGCCGCCGCGGACGCAGCCCCGCCTCATCGGCCTCTTCGATGTCGTCGGCGGGTGATGGATCGAGGAACTCCTCACGCACGTCGCGCCCCCAGCAGTCGCAAGGCGTCGCGCAGGAGGTCTTCCGCCGACTCGGTGTCGGAGAGCTCGCGCATCGCCTCGCGGATCTCTTCCGGCGCGTAGCCGAGCCCGGCCAGCGCCTCGCGCACGTTGCCAGCCGTACTTCCGGCGGAGGTGGAGAGCGGATCGAGCATGGGCAGGTTGAGCCGATTGCGCAACTCGATGAGCAATCGCTCGGCGGTCTTCTTGCCGACACCGGGAACCAGCGTGAGCGCGCCGAGATCGTTGCCGGCGACGATGTCGACGAGCGCCGTCGGCGAATGAGTACCGAGGATCGCAACCGCCAAGGCCGGCCCGATGCCGTGCGTAGCGATGAGGATGTCGAACGCAGCCCGCTCGTCGCGGCGCAGGAATCCGAACAACATCTGCGTGTCTTCGCGGATGTGATGGTGCACGTACAAGAAGACGGGTGATGTCGGCTCGAGCTCGGCCAACGTGCGCGGCGTGACGGTGACGAGGTAGCCCACACCGCCGACCTCGATCAGTACCCTGCCGTCGTCGAGGCGTTCGAGAACCGAGCCGCGCAATGAGCCGATCATGCCCCCACCACCTTGGCCAGTGCGTCGACGTGACGCTGCAGCGGAGCCGACGAAAGATGACACAGGGCCAACGCCGCGGCGTCGGCGGCGTCGGCGGGACGCGGCGGAGTCGAGAACCCGAGCCGCGCCTGGACCATCTTCTGGACCTGGGCCTTGTCGGCCCCACCCCACCCGGCTACCGAGCTCTTGACCTGGTTCGGCGTGTACTGCACGACCTGGCAACCGAACGCGGCCGCCTCGGCAAGGGCAAGGCCGCTCGCCTGGCCGACGCTCATCGCCGTGCGCACGTTGATCTGGAAGAAGACCTGCTCGACGGCGACGACATCGGGCCGGAACTCGCGCAACAGCGACACGATCTCGGCTTGCAACGCCGCCAGTCGCCGCGGCAACGGGTCGGTCGGCGGCGTGCGCAACACACCGAGCGACACGGCCTTCGGTGTGCCTCTGCTGGTGGTATCGAGGACCGCATACCCGCATCGGGTGAGGCCGGGGTCGATTCCGAGGACGCGTTGCGCAACGAACACAGGTTCGTACTGTAGTACCCGCCGCCAGCCTGAGGAGTGATCACCCGTGTGTCACTCGCGGGTGAGGGTATGTTCCTGTGGAGTGCCCTGCGGTGCCCAGGTGATCACGAAACACTCCACAGGGCTATTGCAGCGACGCGAGGACCCCGACGAGTTCGTCCACCGGGCGGTAGGTAAGACCGGCAATTGCCCGATGCGCGTACCGGATGACGCCGTGGCGGTCGATGATGAACACGCTGCGACGGGCGAAGCCGAGCGGGCCCAACGTGCCGTACAACCCGGCGACCTCCTTGTCGGTGTCGGCAAGCAGCGGGAACTTCAGGCCAAGCTTGCGGGCGAAGGTCTCGTGGCTCTCGATGCTCTGCGCGGAGATCCCCAGAACCTGAGCATCGAGCGCTTCGAACTGGCCGAGGTCGCGGCTGTACGAGTTGAGCTGCTTGGTGCAGACCGAAGTGTCGTCGCCGGGATAGAACACCAGCACCACGAGCTTGCCCTGGAAGTCGTCGAGCGACACCGTTGCGCCCCCGGTTGCCGGCAGGCGAAACGTGGGAGCTGTGTCGCCGACTCCGACGCTCATCCTCCGACCGCCTCCATCAGCTCGTCGCTGATGTCGAAGTTGCTGTAGACGTCTTGGACGTCTTCGTTGTCCTCGAGCGCATCGACGATGCGGAGGATCTTGCGTGCGTCGTCGGTGTCGGTGACCTCGACCGACAGGCTCGCCACCATCGTGCTGTCGGCCGACTCGACCTCGATGCCGGCAGCCTGCAGCGCATCGCGAACGTCGTAGACCGCCGAGGGATCGCACGTGATGCGGAAGGCGTCGCCATCGCTCGACACGTCGTCGGCGCCGGCATCGAGTGCCGCCATCATCACCGTGTCCTCGTCGCCGCCGGCGACCATGATGACCCCGCGCCTGGCGAACTGCCAGCCCACCGCTCCGGGCTCGGCCATCGAGCCGCCGAGCTTGGAGAAGATGTTGCGGATGTCGGCGCCGGTGCGGTTGCGGTTGTCGGTGAGCACGTCGATGAGCAGTGCGACTCCTCCGGGCGCATATCCCTCATAGGTGATCGCCTCGTAGGTGCCGCCGTCGTCTTCGCCAGTGCCTCGCTTGATGGCCCGATCGATGGCGTCATTCGTCATCTGGCCCGCCTTGGCCTTGAGCATCACGGTGCGCAGGGTGGCGTTCGAGTTCGGATCGCCGCCGCCGTCGCGTGCCGCGACCTCCAACTGTCGGGCGATCTTGGCGAAGAGCTTGCCGCGAGCCTTGTCGACCGCCCCCTTCTTGTGTTTGATCGTTGCCCACTTCGAATGGCCCGACATGGCCTATACCTCCTGAAGGAATCTGGCGTGCAGCCGAGCGTCGGCGGTGAGTTCCGGGTGAAACGATGCCACCATCACATGACCCTGTCGAGCCACAACCGGTACCCCGTCGTGTTCGGCGAGCACTTCGACGTTGGGACCGACAGCGACGACCTTCGGGGCGCGGATGAAGACGGCGTGGAACGGACGATCGAAATCGCTGACATCGATGTCGGCTTCGAAGCTGTCGATCTGACGGCCGTACCCGTTGCGTTGAACCGAGATGTCGATCGCTCCGAAGTTGCGTTGATCGGGACGACCGTCCAGGACCTCCGACGCCAACAGGATCATGCCTGCACACGTGCCGAAGACCGGCAGGCCGTCGCTGAGCAGCGGCTTGATCTGGTCGTACAAGCCCGAGGTGGTCAACAGCCGCGACATCGTTGTGCTCTCGCCCCCCGGCATCACCAGGGCGTCGAGGCCGTCCAGATCATCCGGCCGGCGAACCTGGCGAGTTGTGGCCCCAGCGGAAGCGAGGGCGCGCTGATGCGCTTCGAACGCGCCCTGCAGTGCCAGCACACCGACGAGCCGAGTCGGCCCGCCCACCTTGGACATGGTTACCAGCCGCGCTCCGCGTATCGCTGATTGATCTCGTCCATGCCGATGCCGGTCATCGGGGCACCGAGGCCTCGGCTGACCTTGGCGAGGATGTCTGCGTCGCGGAAGTGTGTGGTGGCTTCGACGATCGCCTTGGCCCGCGGTGTCGGGTCGTCGCTCTTGAAGATTCCTGACCCGACGAAGACGGCTTCGGCACCGAGTTGCATCGCCAGCGCGGCATCGGCGGGTGTGGCGATCCCTCCGGCGCAGAAG
>DATAJN010000703.1:0-5582 GCA_036262105.1 Ilumatobacteraceae bacterium | reverse complement strand
ACCCGGCCGAGCTAGCTCGCCGGGCCCTTCGGCACGCCTGGCCGTACCTTCGGTATTGTCGTCGCCCGCGTACACCTCGGTCCAGGTTTCATTCGTGGTGCGAGGGGTACCTCATGCGCGTGAGCGACCTGCCGGAGCCATCGGACAACGGTGTCGAGGCGCCGACCAACGATTCATGGGAACGAGACGAGCCAACGTGAAACAACTGTTTGGACCGGTTCATTTCGGTTCTGATCAGGAGCCTGGAATTCGTCGGCGGGGTGCGAAACGCTTCACGTATATCGATGAACGCACGAAGCACGCGCCCTCGGCGCGTGATCTGGAACGGATTCGCGTCCTCGCTGTACCACCGGCGTGGAGCGATGTTTGGATCGCGGCCGACGCTGGCAGCCACCTGCAAGCAGCGGGTCGCGATGCACGCGGGAGAAAGCAATACCGCTATCACCCGGCGTTCACGGAGAGTCAGTCTGAGAACAAGTTTGCCGATCTTGTTTCGTTCGCGCAGGTGCTCGGATCGCTGCGCTCGCGCGTCACGCGCGACTTGGGTCGAGCAGAGCTCAGTCATGACCGGGTGGTTGCAACGGTCGTGCGGTTGCTCGACGTGACCAGCTTGCGTGTCGGCAACGTCGAGTACGCGCACGAGAATCGATCGTTCGGACTCACCACTCTTCGCAATCGACATGTAGCCGTACGCGGCACGATGATCCGATTCACGTTTCGCGGGAAATCGGCTCACGATTTCGATGTACTGGTCGACAACGCCCGTCTCGCCAAGATCGTTCGCTCCTGCCAGCATCTGCCTGGACAGCAGCTATTCGAATACACCGCAGAGGACGGGACGGTGCGCGCAGTCGGCTCGTCCGATGTCAACACATATCTCGGCGAGCACGGCGCGCCCGGTATGACTGCCAAGACGTTTCGTACCTGGAACGCCACGGTGCGCGCCGCCGAGGGACTCGCCGACATCGCGGCGCTCGAAGACGCTCCAACGAAGCGCGTTGTGAACGCCGTCATCGATCAGGTCGCCGATCATCTCGGGAACACTCGGTCGATCTGTCGCAACAGCTACGTACATCCGGCCGTGGTGAATGCCTATCTCGACGGCAGCCTGATGAAGCACTGGCGGCGGCCGGTCGGTCGCCGGCCGACTGGTCTCTTGGATAGCGAGCGTCGAACCCTGCGGCTGCTGCGCTAACGCGTGGTGAACTGATCCCTTTCGGGTTGTCGACCGTATCTTCTGGCAGTGAGCACCAAGGGCAGTAGCGGATACCAGGACGACACCTCCGACGAGGCGCTGCTCTCAGGCATGGCGCTCGGTGACGACCGAGCCTGTCTTGTCTTTGTCCGCCGCTACCAGCATCGGTTGTTCGGACTTGCGATCGGGATTGTTGGCGATCCGAGGCTTGCAGAGGAAGTCACTCAGGAGGCCTTCATTCGGATCTATCGACACGCGGAGGTGTTTGATGCGCGGCGCGCATCAGTATCTGCCTGGGCGTTTACGATCACTCGCAACCTTGCGATTGATGTCCTGCGGGTTCGGCGCGATGTTCCTACCGATCCAGAGGATCGGGTGTTCCTCACGTTGATGAGCAACGAACGCACACCGGAAGACGGCGTGGCCGCCGACGCTCTCGGTCGCGTCCGGGTCGCCCTCGCTGACTTGCCGATCGACCAACGCCGGGCCGTTTTGCTGGCGGCCATGTACGGATGGAGCGCCGCAGAGATTGCCCGAGCCGAGGCAATACCGCTCGGGACAGCGAAGGGTCGGATCCGCTTGGGCATGGCGAAACTCCGGGGATCGTTGGAGATCGAGGCGATATGAGCGGCGAGGACCACCCGGCGCAGTGTGAAGTGATCGCCGACGAGCTCACGGAGCTTGCTTTGGGAACGTTGTCCGGTCCGAGACGATCCGAGGTGTTGGACCACGTCGGATCGTGTCAGCCGTGCCGCGCCGAGCTCGACCAACTTTCGATCGTCGTCGAAGCACTGCAGCAGCTGGCACCCCGAATGCAACCACCGCTCGGCTTCGAACTCCGTCTCGCGGAAATACTCCAGGGGCCCGCGACTCCTCGGCAGCGGCGATATCGGCGCGTCGGCGCGCTCAGTGCTGTCGCGGTCGTCGTGGCTCTGCTCGCCTTCGGCCTGGGTGCCCTTGTTGCTCCCGGGGCTGGCAACGGTAAGGGTCAGTCGGCCGGGACCAATCTCGTCACGGCGGACTTCACGTCTCAGGGGCATGTGCTCGGTGATCTCCTGATCTCGGCCGGCAGTCCCGCTTGGATGCTCGTCACGATCCACGGTGGCGGATGGCAAGGCACCGTGACCTGCGACGTTACGCTTTCTGGAGGACGGGTCGAGACGGTTGGAGTGTTCAAGCTCTCGGGTGAATATGGTGTCTGGGCCGCGCCCCTTCCGACCGTCGGGCAGGTGCGCTCTGCTCAGCTGATCGCCTCAAACGGCACGATTCTCGCGAGCGCGCAGGTCGAGGCGTGATCGTGTGATAGCCGCGCCTGGTGACTCTCCTTCCCCAGCGCGTGGGCGGCGCGGCGCGCTGTCGTCACGTGTATACCTGCCCGCTTTTTCGATTGCGGCCGTCGCCGTGGTGCTTGTCGGGATCGGTTGGTCGCATCGGTTCGGTGGTGCGGCCTTTGCCACTTCGCTGTCAGACCTTCGTGTCATCGTGATCGGTCCGATAAGCCTTGCGGCTATCGGAGTCTTTCTCGTCGCGGAGAGGGTGCGGCCAGCACAGCGACGACCGCTGATCGCCCGTGGTCATCGTCAGGATCTCCTCTTCACGGTCTTCAACGCGACGCTCGTGTTTCCACTCGTGACCGCGCTCAGCCTCTCGTTTTCTGAGATCGCACGCACAACCCTTCCGTGGATCGTCCTGCCGAGAAGCGGCACAGTGCCACGTTGGGCCGCGACCGCGGTGATCTTCGTTGCAATGGACGGGTGTAACTGGTTTGCCCATCTCGCCAATCATCGCGTCCGCGTGCTGTGGCGCTTCCACGAGCTCCACCACTCCCAAGAGGACATGAGCGTGCTGACCGTCTTTCGCACGCATCCCCTCATTCATGTTTCATATCTGATCGCGCTGATCCCGGCCATCGTGCTACTGGCCAACGGTGCGTTGTCGACGACTCTTCTTGTCGTCTACGCGGCGATCATCGCCTTCGCACATTCGAATACCAATCTGGGATTTGGGCCGCTGGATCGGATCTTCGTCAGCCCGAACTTTCACCGCATTCACCACCAGTTGGATGGACCCCAGGACGTCAACCTCGGCTTCGCGCTGACGATCTGGGACCAGCTCTTCCATCGTGCGGTGTTTCCGACGGAAGCAACGATCAGGACCGACACGGGTCTGCCGGGTCGACCGCTGATCGTTGAACAGGCGGCGCTGCGCCCGCGTCACCTCTCGGTCTTCGCCGCTCAGCTCATTGGGCCCTTCCGCGCCATGAACGACCTCACCGACCTTCCCCCAATTCAGACCAAGACTCATCAGCCTGGAGGACCAGTGCATCGAATCTCGCTCAGCCCAGTGCCTGACGCGGACGAGACCGGGCGAGGCATCGCCGAAGACAGCGTGGTGGCGTGATGGCGACGGCACAACCTGCGCACCAGCCCCGCGTCCGAGCGTGGTTGGCGACCCTGGTCAGTACGCGCAAGGCCGATCTCCCAGTCGATGTCACGCTGGCCGCGGTGCGTGCCGCTCTCGCCTGGATCTTCGTCGTCTACGGGGCCCAGAAACTGTTCGGGACGTTCAACGGTGCCGGTATTCATCAAACCTCGCTCTTCATGGCGAACACGGCCCATCTCCGTCCGGGCGGCTTCTTCGCGGTGCTCAGTGGCGTCACCGAGTTCGGCGGTGCAATTGCGCTCACGCTCGGCCTCGGCACCCGCCTCGCCGGACTTGCCCTGTTCGGCGACATGGTGATGGCGATGATCACCGTCACTTGGACCCATGGGCTCCACCAGGCGACGCCGCCCGGCTACGAGTTGAACGTGGCGCTCGCCGGGCTAGCGCTCGTCACAGCGCTCCTGGGCGCGGGCCGATTCAGCGCCGACGCGCTCGTTGAACGGCGCCTCGTGGCGACGGGGTGAGGGTCCGCGTGCTGCGCGGTACGGGGCTGTTCCGAAGCCGTCGCTCCTGCTCATGTCGAAGCTAGCTGGCAGCCGCATTTCGGCGTGCTCGGAGCTAGCGCCTTCACCTCGCCAGTCGAGCAGTAGCCCGAAGCCTCGTGGTTCCAAGCGACGGCGTTGGCTCGAGCCCGATCGCCTGTCTGCCCGTTCTGCGCGGCTGGTCCGAATATCGGCCAACCTGGTCGGAGCCGTCGGTGCCGCGTACTTTGCGAAGGCGAGTCTTCAGTTCTACGTTCAGACGCACCGCTTGATCGGAGCGGCATTTCTCGTCGAGCAGATATGGGTTGTGGTTGCCTATCTGATCCGGCGCCCGGCACGCACCGTGAGCACACGGCTGGGCGACTGGTTACTCGCGTTCGGCGGAACGTTCGGCGGCGTGCTGTTCCGGCCAGTCGGTGCGCATCCGCAATGGGGAGTCGGCATCGGGCTTGGGGTCCAGCTACTCGGCCTCTCGATATGCGTTGTGGCTTTTTTGACCCTCGGCCGCTCCTTTGGCTTTGCTGCCGCGGATCGAGGGCTGGTAACGCGTGGGCCCTACGCCGTCATCCGCCACCCAATCTATGCGTCCTACCTCTTGGTCCTCTCCGGGTACCTGCTGCAGAGCATGTCAGTGTGGAACGCACTGGTCGTCGTGTTGGTGACCAGTTGCAACGTCGGTCGGGCACTTGTCGAAGACCGCATGCTGGCGACGAGCGAGCGGTACGAGGCATATCGCAGTCAGGTTCTGTGGAGGCTGCTACCCGGCGTCTGGTAGTCCCTTCCAATGTTCCTCGGCCGAATGATCCACGAGGCGAACTCGACCGTAATCCTTCAAGAAGATGATCTAGGAGGACTCGATGAGACAATTCAGGGCCACGGCCGTGAGTAACGTCGTTCAGCGCATCGCAGTGATTGCCTGCGTGGCGATACTTGGTGTTGGAGCCGCAGGGTGTGGTTCGAGTGGCAACACTGTGACCCCTAAAGCGCCGACGCCTACAACGGTACGGTCCACCGTTACAACACCACCGACTACCACAGCACCCAAATCCGGTGGCGCCGGCTTCTGAGGGCGTCGCTTGACGACGCAAGCCTCAGCGGTCACAGTCCTTCTTACAGCGCACCAATGGAACCGGGAGGCCTGTGGAGTCGGACCCGATCGAAGCTGGAGTTGCCCGAATGGTGGACGCGGCGACGCGAACGTCGCCGACCGAGGTGCTGAACCTTCTCGACCTGATTTGTGAGCTCCTGCGGGCACAGGCCGCCCGATTCTATGTAGCGGACTATTCGCTCCGGCAACTGCAACAGATCGACGGACGCGGCCTTGTGGGTCCCGCGCAAGTGATCGCCGGAACCCTGATTGGACGAGTGTTCGCGAGCGGTGACATCCACATCGTGGGAACGGACCCGACAACTGTGTTGGTGCCGGTGGTCGAGGGATCGTGTTCGATCGGCATCTTGGAGCT
>DATAJN010000702.1:0-3356 GCA_036262105.1 Ilumatobacteraceae bacterium | reverse complement strand
GTGCCGGTCGGCGGGCGCTGCACCATCGATATCGAGGCTAGGCCTCTCATACCGTGACCCGCGGTAGGGTTTGCACGTGGCCGGCCGCTTTGCGTACTCCAAGCCCCATCGACGGGGGCCCAACGACCCATGGTTCCGCGTCGGCACGCTCGACATCGGCTCGGCAGCGCTTCTGGCGCTGATGTGCATCGTCTCGGTCTTCATCTACGCGATCGAGCCGGTCGACAAGCCGATCCTGTTTCGGCTCGCCTTGATCGCCGGCAAGGTCACGTCAGGTCAGGTCTGGCGTGTCTTCACCTGGCCGCTGGCCAATGGGCTCGACCAGCAGATTCTGTGGGTGCTGATCTCGATCGCCGTGCTGTGGTACTTCGGCAGCCGTCTCGAGGAGCAGGTCGGGCGGACGCGCATGGCTTGGTACCTGGTGATGATCATCGTCATACCCGGGCTTGTGGGCACAGCGCTCGATCTGCCGCAGGCCGGCATTCATACCGTGCAGCTCGTCGTGTTGCTCACCTACGTCGCCGAGTACCCGAACGTGCGGTTCTTCTTCGGCATCCCGGCGTGGGTGTTGGGAGCCGTCTATGTCGCCGCCGAGGTACTACAGCTGGCCGGCGATCGCGCGGGGAGACGTCTGTTGTTCTTCATCGTCTCGCTCCTCGTCGGGGCGCTGGCCGGTCGGGCTGTCGGAATGCTCGAAGCGTTTCCATGGATCCCGAAGATCGGTGTGCCGCACCGGCACCGACAGCCGAAGCGAAGCCGTCGCCCGGCCGTGGTGACCGGGCCGTGGGGCGGCCCGAGCTCGGTTTCCGCCGACCAGAGCGAGCTCGACGATCTGCTCGACAAGATCAGCGCCAAGGGAATGGACTCGCTGAGCAAGTCGGAGAAGCAGCGTCTCAACGAACTGAGTAAGCGCCTTCGCGGGAGCTGAACACCATCGTCGCCGCGTAGCCCGTCAGCGCCAGCGCGGCGAGGCTTGCCCCATTGGCCAGAAGATGGAAACCCCACGCCCGTTTGATGAAGCCGGAACCGAACGCGGCGCACCCTCCGCAGAAGCTCATCATCAGGTCGGCTGTACCTTGAACCTCGACACGCTCAGCAAGGCCGACCGAGCTGCTCACCAGCGCGCTCCCCGCGATCAGTCCGATGTTCCAGCCGAGACCGAGAAGGAACAGGCCGACGAAGATGAGGGGCCTGTGGTAGCCGGCCAACACCGCACCTGCGGTGCCTCCTGCCAAGACGACGCCGGCCACCATGATCGCTCTGTCGGGACGCACGCGCTCGACGAACCGACCGACCCACGGTGCCAGGCCATACATGCCGGCGATGTGCACAGCAATCACGTAGGCCGAGGACCCGGCCTGGTGATGATCGCGCATGTGTGGTGGCGTCATCGTCATCACCGCCACCATCGTCGCCTGGACGATGATCATCGACGCCAAGCCCAACTGCACCATCCGAGATCTCCGTATCACCACCCACGACCGCCTCACCGACTTGATCGGCTGGGCTCGCGCCGCCGACGGATCGATGCCGCCGATGACCTCCAACGGGTCAGGGCGCAAGCGCCACCACACAATGGCCGCAGCCAGAGCTGACAGGACTGCGGCGAACGCGATCGGGCCCACGCTCGGATCGAGCCCGATGTGTGGGGACAACCGCTTCCACCCAGGCGTCAGAACCGGCCCGAAGACCGCACCGAGCGTTCCCAGCCAGACGACCGCGGCGATCGCCCGCGGCCCCTCACCCGGTTCGGCAAGATCGGCAGCCACGAATCGGCCTTGTAGCGACGCGGCCTGCGCTCCACCGAACAGAACCATGCCGACCAGCAACAGCCACACCCAGCGCATCTGCCCACCGAAGGCCGCCACGGCGGCACCGCACGCGCCGATCATCAACGCCGTGACCATCGCCGGACGGCGCCCGCGGCGACGGCTGAAAGCGGCAAACGACGGGGCCATGAGCGCAGAACCAAGTGTGAACGCAGCGTTGCCCGAACCCGCAAAGCGGTCGTCGCCGAGCAGATCGCCGACGAAGAGAGCGAGGACGGCCACCACTCCGGCGATGGCCGCCTGGCCGGGAACTTGCGTGAGTCGAAGCGTGGTGATCGTCCGCCGTTGCAGAGCGGCGCGGTCCATCGTGGTCTCGCTGAGGCTAACTCGTGTGGTCTAGCGCATCGGCCCGGCAGCCGTGGCGGTCATACCAATGCGCGAAGGAAACGACCGGTATGGCTGGCGTCGATGGCAGCGACCTCTTCGGGGCTCCCCTCGGCGACGACGAGCCCTCCCCCGCTGCCACCTTCCGGCCCCAGATCGATCAGCCAGTCGGCCGTCTTGATGACGTCGAGGTTGTGTTCGATGATCAACACGGTGTTGCCCTGATCGACAAGTCGCGACAGAACGGTGAGCAACCGGCGCACATCGTCGAAGTGCAGGCCTGTGGTCGGCTCGTCGAGCAGATAGATCGTGTGGCCCGTGGATCGCTTGGCCAACTCGGAAGCCAACTTCACCCGCTGGGCTTCGCCTCCCGACAACGTCGGCGCCGGCTGCCCCAGCCGCACGTAGCCGAGACCGACATCCAACAGAGTCTTCATGTGGCGACCGATCGCCGGTTGATTGGCGAAGAAGTCGACCGCCTCGGCGATGGGCATGTCGAGAACCTCGGCGATGTTCTTGCCCTTGAAGGCGATGTCGAGGGTGTCGCGGTTGTACCGGGCGCCCTTGCAGACCTCGCAGGGCACGTAGACGTCGGGCAGGAAGTGCATCTCGATCTTGATCGTTCCATCGCCGGCGCATGCCTCGCACCGACCACCCTGCACGTTGAAGCTGAAACGTCCGGGCAGGTAGCCGCGAACCTTGGCCTCTGCGGTGCTGGCGAAGAGCTTTCTGATGTTGTCGAACACGCCGGTGTAGGTCGCCGGATTGGAACGAGGCGTGCGGCCGATGGGCGATTGGTCCATGTCGATGACCTTGTCGAGCAGGTCGATGCCGGCGATGGTCTTGTGCTTGCCCGCGGCGTGCTTCGACTTGTAGATCCTCTGCATGAGCACCGGCAGGAGGATGTCGCGCACCAGCGTGCTCTTACCACTGCCGCTCACACCCGTGATGGCGACGAAGCAGCCGAGCGGGATGCGCACGTCGATGTTGCGAAGGTTGTGCTCGCGCGCTCCCTTGACTTCCAGCCATTCGAGGCCAGGTTGACGTCGCTGCTTCGGAACAGGGATCGACTTCTTGCCGGCCAGGTACTGCCCGGTGATCGACTCCTTGACCTTGGTGATGCCCTTGACCGGACCGCTGTAGACCACATCGCCGCCGTGCTCGCCGGCGCCGGGACCGATGTCGACGATCCAGTCGGCCTCT
>DATAJN010000701.1:0-1785 GCA_036262105.1 Ilumatobacteraceae bacterium | reverse complement strand
CATCAGTTGCTCGGTGGTCCCTGGGTACGTCGTCGACTCGAGGATGACCGTACTTCCACTCGTCACGTATGGCGCCAACTCCTGTGCTGCGATCTCGATGAACGAGAGATCGGGCATCCCCTCGCGCAGCGGTGTTGGCACTGTGATGACGGCTACATCAAAGTCTTTCGCCTCCGCGATGAGCGAAGTTGGCGTGTACCGACCAGTGCCCAAGGCTGCACCGAGTGCCTCGTCCGAGACGTCTTCTACGAAGGAATCCGCCGAGGCCAACCGCGCCGCGCGACGTGGATCTTTCTCCAGCCCGACAACCGTGTGGCCTATCTCGACAGCCCGCATCGAGACTGGCAGCCCAACATAACCCTGGCCGACTATGACAACCTTCACGCTCTTTCCTTTCCGATCACCGCCTCAAACGGTGATGAGTGACCCTTGTGTGTCCTGAGATCGAACCCAGCCTTGGAACATCAGTAGCGTCCACAGCATGTGCTGGTGGTTTCGTCGGCCGCTCACGTGTTCTTGCCAGACCCGGCTCACGACCTCAACATCGAAGTAGCCGTCGCTGCGCAGGGTTTGCGGCGCGAGCAGGTCCTCGGCCCACTCGCGCAATTCGGTGCGAAGCCAGTCTCCGATCGGAACGCCGAAGCCCATCTTCGGTCGTTCGAACAACTGGCGCGGCACGTACCGTTCGAGCACCCGCTTGAGAACGATCTTTCCTTGCCGACTCGACACCTTGTAGTGGTCGGGGAGCTGCCAGGCGAGACGAAACACGTCGGG
Source organism: Ilumatobacteraceae bacterium (assembly GCA_036262105.1). Taxonomy (GTDB): domain Bacteria; phylum Actinomycetota; class Acidimicrobiia; order Acidimicrobiales; family Ilumatobacteraceae; genus JAENVT01. The sequence goes on along the minus strand of DATAJN010000701.1, from coordinate 1,011 downwards.
GTCGAGGATCGGGACGCGAGACTCGAGCGAGACCGCCATCGACGCTCGATCAACCTTGGCCAGAATGTCGTTTGGCAGGTACCCGATCGTGTCGGACAACATCATTCGCTCGATGAACGACAAGGACGATTTCGACGCGAATGGCGTCGGCTCTGCCGGCAGGGCGTCGAGGACAATGGACTGGCTCCAGGTGGTGAGCAGTCGATCGTAGAGGTCGGACTCCGAGCGTGCATCGACAAGATGCGCCAGTTGGTGAACTCGATCACCGATGTTTCCGGAGAACCGAGACTGCAACGCCTTCCGCGCTGGTCGGGACAGAGCGTTCCACGCCGCCGGAGGAAGAGCCAGCATCGCTTTCGAACCGACCGACCGCAGAGGCCGCGGCCACCGACCTACTCGATTCCACATCCCTGCGCCGAGTGAGTAGCGGTTGTAGCCACCGAACAACTCGTCGCCTCCGTCGCCGCTCAGCGCGACGGTCACGTCCCGTCGGGCGATACGACTGACGAGATAGGTCGGCAATTGGCTGGAATCGCCGAACGGCTCGTCGTACATCGAAGCCAGCTGAGGGATCACCGCAAGCGCGTCGTCCGCCGACAGCATCACCTCCGTGTGATCCGTGCCGAGATGGCGTGCCACGGCTGCTGCGTAGGTGGACTCGTTGTAGCGCGCATCTTCAAACCCGACGGTGAACGTGCGAACCGAGGACGAACATCGCGACATGAGAGCAACGACGAGCGACGAGTCGACGCCACCGGAAAGAAACGCTCCAAGCGGCACGTCGCTGACGAGTCGCTGGCGGACACTCTCTCCGAGAACTTGGTCCAGCATCTCCGACGCCTCTTCGAGCGTCACTGACAACTGCTGCTGTCGGGCCTGGGTGGCCTCTTCGATCGCATCGAAGAACACATGCTCTCGGCCGGGCTCGCTGAGCGAGCCATCTCGTTCGAACGAGAAGCAGATCGCGGTGCCCGGCGCGAGCTTGTTCACTCCTTGGTAGATCGAGGACGG
>DATAJN010000700.1:0-7419 GCA_036262105.1 Ilumatobacteraceae bacterium | reverse complement strand
CTGGCCTGCTTCGGTGTTCGACAAGGAGCCGGACTATGCGCCGTCGGCGGAGCGGCCGCTGGTGTTTCACACGTTCGGCGCCCTTTCCGTGCCCGAGTCGCTGGTGCTCACCCAGGACGACTTCGACGACTTCCAGATCGCGGTTGCCGAAAACCGAGCCATCATCCCCACGGCCGTGCAACGGGTGCTCGCCAACTCGGCCATCACCATGCTCGGCTTCCAGTTGGAGCAGCGCGACGTCAGGGTGTTGCTGCGCAGCCTCATCGCGCAAGAGGGTGCGCAAAAGCTTGACAAGTTCACGCATGTGGCCGCGCAGCTCGAGCTCGGCGGCGGTGTCACTGCTCCCGCCCGCGCTCAGCGCTACATGGAGCGGTACTTCGCGAAGTTCCGGCAACCGTCCATCGACCTGTTCTGGGGAACGGTGGAGGAGTTCTCCGCCGACCTGGCCGAACTGTGGGCGGTCGGTCGATGACCGCCGACAACCCGTTCGTGGGGCCCCGATCGTTCGCGTATGGGGAACGACTGCACGGGCGAGACCGAGAGGTGGCGGAGCTGGGCGACACCTTGCTCGCCCAGCGAATGGTGCTGCTCTATTCCCCGTCAGGAGCGGGGAAGTCGTCGTTGCTGGAGGCGGCACTGCGCCCACGGCTCGAGCAGCTGCAGTTCCGGGTGTTGCCGACCGTCCGTGTCGGGCACGAATCCTCCCCCACCTTCGACAGTTCGTCGGTGCGCAATCGCTACATGTTGAGCACGCTCCTGTCACTGGAAGAGGGCCGGGCAGCGACCACGCAACTCAGCCCCACTGAGCTGAACGACATCTCTCTGCAGGAGTACCTCGAGCTGTGGGACGAACGCATGGACGACGAGCCCGACGACCCAACCGAGCTGTGTCTCTTCTTCGATCAGTTCGAAGAGTTGTTCACTCTGGACCCCACCGACATCAAGGAGAAGACCGAGTTCATGACGGAGGTGGGCGTGGCCTTACGCGATCGCCGGCGATGGGCATTGTTCGCGATGCGCGAGGACTTCATTGCCCAACTCGATCCGTACCTGTCGCTTGTCCCCAAGCGGCTGACCTCCCGCTACCGGCTCGACCTGTTGGGCGTCGACGCCGCACGCGTGGCGATGCGCCGGCCTGCAGCCGAGCAGGGGGTCGACTTCTCACTCGACGCCGCCAACCACCTCATCGACGACCTCCGCCGCGTGCGCGTCCAGCGAGGTGGCCAGGTGGTGGAAGAACTTGGCCCGTACGTCGAACCCGTCCAACTGCAGGTCGTCTGCCGTCAACTTTGGAGCTCGTTGTCATCATGAACTCGACCATGAACTCGACCGCCACCTTTCCCGCGACCATCGAAGTCGACGACGTGGTTGCCCTCGGCAACGTCGACCAGGCGCTCGCCAGCTTCTACGGTGATGCCGTTGCTGCGGCGACGATCGCCTCGGGCGTCAGCGAACGCGAGATCCGCGGCTGGGCGGAAGACGATCTGATCAGCGAACAGGGCTTCCGCACCCAGGCGTTGCGGGGCCCGGGTCGCAATGGTGGTGCGGTATTGGTGGCGCTCGAGAACGCGCACGTCATCCGCGCCGATTCGCGTCGCGGGGCACAATGGTACGAGCTCGCCCACGACCGGCTTGTGGCGCCGGTCCGCGAGAGCAACTCCGCCTGGCGCACCGTCAACTTGTCGGCGTTGCAGATCGACGCCATCAACTGGGACCGTCATGGCCGCGCCGACGCCTTCCTCGCCACTGGCGAGGTGTTGCGCTCCGGAGAGGCGTGGTCGAAGGCGCATTCCGAGGAGTTGATGGCGGTCGATCGGGACTATCTCGACGCCTCGCTGGCCAACGAACGCGGCGTGTTGCTGGTGGCCCGTGCATCGAGGCGAGCGCGCGCGTCGGTCCTGGCTGCCCTGGTGCTCGCCGTGCTGGCGTTGTGCGGCGGGTTCATCGCCTACAACAAGGTGCAGGACGGACACCGCCTGAAGGCGTCGGAGGCCGATGCGCGAGCCGCCGAGACCGTCGCCAAGGATCAGAGTCGTATCGCCGGGGATTCGGAGGCTGCGGCGAAGGCCTCGGAGGCCCAAGCGAAGGCGTCGGAGGCCGATGCAAAGGTATCGGAGGCCGACGCGAAGGTCTCGGAGAAGAAAGCCAAGGATTCGGAGGCTGCCGCACAGGCGTCGGAGGCGAAGGCCAAAGACTCGGAGGCCGCCGCAAGAGTGTCAGAGGCGAAGGCCAAAGACTCGGAGGCCGCCGCAAAGGTGTCAGAGGCTGCCGCGCAGGCGTCGGCCTTGCTGGCCGGGACCAAGCAGGCCGAGGCGGAGGCGGCCACTCGTCGGGCACTCTTGGCAGAAGCACGTGCGCGCGCCGCCGAGGCAGCCACCAAGACCGAAGTGTGTGGGGAGCTGGTCAGCACAAAGTCGCTACTGGACGACGCCAACGAACAGCTGCGCATCGCCAACGAAGCGCTGGGTACTTCGGCGGCGGCGTACACCGCGCTGCAGCACAAGATCTTCAATCAGCTGGGGTCGATCATCGCCTCGTCGCCGGCGACAGTCGAAGAACTGAAGGCAGCTCTGTCCTCGCTCCAAGGCGATTTCGCGATCGCCCTACCATCTCCCGGAGGGACGTTGCCCGCTACCTGCTGACGCCGGACGCCGACGTCACTGGTGGGCTCTTGGCTAGGGTCACGAGGAGCATGAGCGAGACCGATCTGACCGTGGCCGTTACCGGTCCGACAGGCACCTTCGGCTTCGGACTGATGCCGCTGCTCCAGTCAGACGATCGAGTGTCGCGCGTCGTCGGCATCGCCCGCCGACCCTTCGACGCCGCCGCCCACGGCTGGTCCAAGATGGAGTACCGCCGCGGCGACGTTCGGGATCCAGACGCGCTGACGTCGGCGTTCAGCGACGTCGACGTCGTCGTGCATCTCGCTTTCCTCATCGTCGGAGGGAGGCGGGAGACCACCAGAGCCATCAACATCGACGGCACGGTGAACGCCTTCCGGGCCGCGGCCGCCGCCGGGGCGCGACGATTCGTGTATGCGTCGTCCGTCGCGGCCTACGGCTTCCACCGCGACAACCCCGTCGGGATGCGCGAAGACTGGCCCACCCGACCCGCCGACCGGCTCTACTACGCCCAGGAGAAGGCCGAGCTGGAGGAGTTTCTGCGGGGCGAGGCCACGAGGCATCCCGACGTCGCGCTCTACATGCTCCGCCCGTGCATCGTGCTCGGCCCGCATACCGTGGGGGAAAAGGACTTGCTGCCGGGTCCTCTGGCTGGGTTCGGGCGACGTTTGTCGCGCCGGCTCGGCCGGCTGCCGATTCCGATCCCAGCTCCGATTCCTGACGTTCCGATGCAGTTCGTCCACGAGGATGACGTCGGAAGCGCCCTGCTGCAATGCGTCGTGGCCGCTGGACCGCCGGGCGCCTACAACATCGCCGGTGCGGGGGTGCTCAGCGCGCTGGACGTGGCCCGTGAGCTCGGCTTCATCCCGATACCCGTTCCGGCGCGACCGACGTATGCAACGGCACGCGCCCTGGCACGGCTGCCGTTCCTACCGGCGACAGCGGAATGGGTCGAAGCACTCAGCCATCCTGCGATCATGGACACCACGCTTGCCCGCACGCAGCTCGGCTGGACGCCCCGTTTCTCGGGCCTCGAGGCGCTGCGAGACACGCTTCGGAGGCACCCCTCTCCGTCCACCTGACGGCCGGCGAATTTCGCCGCCGCTATCATCAGCCAGAAGGAGGGACGATGCGGACCTGGCTCTACTGCATGCTTCGGATCATCGCTCTGACCGTCGTGGGAATGGTCGCCATGGGCGGGCCAGCGGCCACAGCGGCGCTGCAGTCAAAGGTCGAGAGCGTCCCCACCCGAGTCGTGGCATGGGGCGACGACGATCACGGGCAGGTGACCGTCCCGGCCGACCTGTCCGACGTGACGGCCGTAGCGGCCGGCCAGGACCACTCGCTCGCGCTCAAGGCCGACGGCACGGTCGTCGCGTGGGGAGACAACATGTTCGGCGAGGCAACAGTGCCACCCGGCTTGTCCGGCGTCGTCGCGATCGCGAGCGGGTTCAACCACTCTCTCGCCCTCACAGCCGATGGCCGGGTCATCGGCTGGGGCTACAACAGTGGCGGCCAGGCGACCCCGCCGCAAGACCTCACAGGGGTTACCGCCATCGCCGCTGGAGGTGGGTTCTCGATGGCTCTGCGCGGCGATGGCACCGTCGTGGCGTGGGGTGACGATCTGTTCGGACAGACAGAGGTACCGGCCGGGCTGTCGGGGATCACGGCCATCGCCGCTGGCACGTACCATGCCCTCGCTGTGCGAAGCGATGGCACCGTGGTCGAGTGGGGTGGCTACGAGATCGGCACGCCTGAGGGCAACCACCCGACGCCCCCGCCTGGACTGTCACACGTCACCGCTGTCGCTGGAGGCCGGAATCACTCCATCGCACTCCTCAACGACGGTTCCGTGGTCGAGTGGGGTGCGCATGGCCCGGTCAACAGCCCCGCCGGGTTGTCCGGTGTCACCGCGATCGCCGCCGGCAACGATCATTCACTCGCGCTACGAGCGGACGGAACTGTGGTCTCGTGGATGGCGGTCGAGACGGCGGGCCCGCTCGACGTCCAGGACCGGGGACAGGCGAACGTGCCACGAGGTCTCACGGGTGTCGTGGCGATTGCCGGCGGCTTCCATCACTCGCTTGCCGTTGCGGCGCCGAAATTGGTCAACACCGGTAGCTCCGTCACGAGGAAGCTTGCCGTCGGTACCGGGTTGGTGAGCCTCGGACTACTGGCCGTCGCTCTCGGGCGCGGAGGAATTGACCGCCGGCGCCCAGCCAAGGCGTGAGCCTCGATTCATCGATGGCGATAGCGACGTTGGGTCTCGATCAGGCGTTGGCCGCTCGACGTGGGAGCTTCCAGTTGGGACGGACGAAGTGGCAGGTGTAGCCCGCCGGATAGCGCTCGAGATAGTCCTGGTGCTCCGGCTCAGCTTCCCAGAACGGGCCCTCCGGGACGACCTCGGTGACCACCCTGCCGGGCCACAGTCCTGAGGCCTCCACGTCGGCAATGGTGTCTTCCGCGATCGTGCGCTGCTCGTCGTCGGTGTAGAAGATGGCCGACCGGTAGCTGGCGCCGACATCGTTGCCTTGGCGGTTCTTCGTCGTCGGGTCGTGGATCTGGAAGAAGAACTCGAGCAGACCTCGGAACGATTCCTGCTCAGGGTCGAAGGTGATCTCGATCGCTTCGGCGTGGGAGCCGTGGTTTCGGTACGTCGCGTTTGCGACGTCGCCCCCGGTGTAGCCGACTCTTGTCGAGATCACGCCCGGCCGCTTGCGGATCAGATCTTGCATTCCCCAGAAGCAACCTCCGGCGAGGACGGCCCGCTCAGTCGTCTCAGCCATGCTCGTCTCCTTTCGTTCGGATCGATTCAACCATCATCGCATCCAATCGCGGCGCAGCAAACCTTGACAAGCATCATGCGCTCACCTGGGTGTCGATCAGGGCGTTCCACGGGTGCGACCACGCACGTGCGGTCGCGTGAAGCGGTTATGTTGGTGCTGCTACGCCAACACTGCAATGGAGGGTCCATCTCGATCGATCCCTTCGATTTCGTGGTGATCGGCGCCGGTTCGGCCGGTGCCGTCCTCGCGGCGCGCCTGTGCGAGAACCCCGACCTCTCGGTGTTGTTGATCGAGGCCGGTCCGGACCACACTTCGGCAAAGACGCCGGACAGCATTCGATCCGCGAACTTCTTCAGCGCTGTGACCACGCCGGGGCGCATCTGGCCAGATCTCCTTGCCACCCGCGCTGAAGGTCAGACGGTGTCGATGTACGTCCGTGGCCGAGGTGTAGGGGGCTCGTCGTCGGTGAACGCGCTGGGGGCGATCCGTGGTTTGCCCGACGACTACGACCGCTGGGTCGATGAGTTCGCGTGCACTGGCTGGGGCTGGGCAGAGATGCTGGAGACGTTTCTCGCGGCAGAGGACGACCTCGACTATGGCGGCGACGGGTTGCACGGCCGCGGTGGCCCGATCCCACTCAGCCGATCGCCGTTCGAAGGGCGGGCGCCGTTCGACTTCTCGATGATCAGCGCGATGACCGAGCTCGGCTACGGAGCGTGCGACGACTACCACGCCCTCGGTTCGACCGGCATCAGCCGATGGGCATTGACGTTGCGCGGCGGTCGACGCACGTCGACCAACGAGGCGTACCTCGAACCGACCCGCTCCCGACCCAACCTCGCTGTGAGCGGCGACGTCCTGGTCGATCGCATACTCCTCGATGGCTGCCGGGCAGTAGGGGTGCGGACCTCGGTGGGCGAAGAGATCCCCGCGCGTGAGGTGATCGTGAGCGCCGGCGCGATCCACTCACCCGCGATCCTGTTGCGATCCGATATCGGTATCGACGACGGTCTGGCCGTGGGAGCGAACCTCAAAGATCACGCAACAACAGCCGGATTCGAGGTGGCATTGAAGCCGGCGGGGCGGATGTCTTCGCCGGACGCACCTGTCATGACCTCGTTGGCTCGATACACATCGGGCCTGGCGGATGCCGGGCTCAACGACATGCAGATCGTGTGGTTCAACGGCGTGGGGCCGAGCGAAGAGTCGTGTGCCGGTGCGCGTGTCATCGGCGCGGTCATGCGCGTGTTCTCCACCGGCCAAGTCCGGTTGCAGTCGCAAGATCCCCACGACGACCCCATCGTCGAGTTCCGCATGCTGTCCGACGAACGCGATCTTGTTCGCCTGCGCGATTGCACCCGCCGGGTCATCGACATTGTTCGTCATCCGGCCATCACGAAGATCTCCAGCGCAGTCCGCGCGCTGAACACTCCGATCGACGATCTTCATGACGACGCGTCGATCGACGATTGGCTCAGGGCAACCGTCAGCGACTACGTCCACGCGGTCGGGACCTGTCGAATGGGGCAGCCCGGCGATCCTTCGGCTGTGGTCGACACAGACTGCAACGTCATCGGCTACACGGGCCTTCGAGTGTGCGATGCATCCGTGATGCCCGACCTCCCCAAGGCGAACACACATCTCACCACGGTCGCGATCGCCGAGAGGCTCATCACGAGAATGCGCACGCCGGTGCCTTCGTGATTCACGCCCGCAGCACGATTCACGACGTGACCGGCCCACTTCGATGAACGTCGGAAAGCAGATCGAAGTAGACCTGCACGGACATCAACGCAGCCGTGGCGCGCTTGTTGCTCGCCGTAGCGAACTGCATGCACCTACGATGGCACTCGTGCGTGGCCGACCTTGCGTACATCGAGGAGATCGTGCATCTGAGGAGGAGCTATGCGGATCGGCATTCTGACCGGGGGCGGTGACGTGCCCGGGCTCAACCCGTGCATCAAGGCCGTCGTTGACCAGGCGGAGGCGAATGACTGGACGGTGCTTGGCAT
>DATAJN010000699.1:0-6527 GCA_036262105.1 Ilumatobacteraceae bacterium | reverse complement strand
CGCGACCACCACTTGAAACCAAGGAGCGCGAAACACTCCACAGGGTCGGTGTGGAGTGCTTCAAGGCACCCGGGTGAGCGCGAAACACTCCACAGGGTTAGTGGGGGGCGAGCAGGCGCGGCAGGGCGTCATCGGCGACGTAGCGCCAGTGCGGCAGGTGGTGGATCGAGTAGGCGTACTCGTGCAGTTCCTGGGCGACTTGGAACGCCAACAGCAGCCGTAGATCAACCGGATGCATTTCTCGGTAGGCGTCGAGGGCCTCCTGCACAGCCCCAGTGGTAAAACGGTCGACGTCGGCGGCGCGGTCGGGATGCCGGCGCTTCACCACGATGGAACCGACATGGGCGATCGACTGCAGCATCGAAGCAAGATCCCGCAGGGCCGATTGCGGTTGCGCCCGCTCGAGCGCATCGCGCAGCGGGTTTCCATCGAAGTCGGTGACGACCATCAGCCCGTCGGAACGCAGGAACTGACCGGCGTGCAGATCGCCGTGTATCCGATGACCTGCTACCCGCTTCGCGTCGAACAGAGGCTGCAGGGCGGGCCCGACAACTTCCCGATCGAGCCAGTCCAATCCATCGAGCCGTTCGGTTGCGAGCAGCAGGTCACTCATGGCCCGTTCGCCGACACCGGAGAGGCCGACGGTCGACGGTTGCAAGTTCGCCAAAGCGCCGTGCATTCGTGCCGTGATCTCCCCCATGCGACGAGCGGACGCCATCAGCTCCTCGAACACCACCCCGCCGTCGAGCCAAGCGTCGACATCGTCGACGTACCAATCCCAACCGTCGAGGGCGCCCGGCAGGTAGGCGGTGACGATCGCATGCACTACGCCATCGCGTTCGTCAGACCCTACGAACGCCGGCATCTCGTCGAATCCGGCCGCCGTCAGATGGCGGATCAGCTCGACTCCCGGGTGCGGCGCCGGCACAGGCGGTCGCAGCCACTTGACGACAACACAGTCGTCGACGACCACGCTCTCGTTCGTCTGGTCGACCGTGATCGCCCGCTCGACGTGGCACGGTCGACCGAGCAACTGCTGAGCCAGTTCGATCGAGGCGCCCGCCATCACGCTAGAACGGTAGCCATGGCCACCTTCTTGTTCATGCCGGAGAGTGCCTACGGGCCTACGAACAACTGCATCGGGATCGGCAACATGCTGCGCAGCCATGGCCACCGGGTGGTGTTCGCCGCCGAAGCGTCGTGGGCGGGTCGGCTGGAGCCACTGGGGTTCGTCGAAGATCTCGTCGACCTTGCCCCTCCGGCTCCTCCCGACGCACCCGAGCAGGCTGCCGGACAGTTCTGGACCGACTTCATCCGCGACACCAAGCCCGTGTTCCGCACATCGACGTTCGATCAGCTGAGCGGCTTCATGCAACCGACGTGGCAGGCATTGATCGACGGAGCGATCTACTGCGAGCCGCAGTTGAAGCAGACCATCGAACGCCAGAAGCCTGATGTGATCATCGAGGACAACGTCAACTGCTTCCCCGCGCTCATCACCGCCGGCGTGCCATTTGTGCGGATCGTCAGCTGCCAGCCACTGGAGATGAAGGGGCTCCACGTTCCACCGGCCTACAGCGGGCTACCCGCCGATGACCCGAGGGAGTGGATGGCCTTCCGGGCCGAGTACGACCGCACCCACCGAGCGATGTGGCAGGCATACGACGAGTGGGTGCAGTCATGCGCTGCCCGCCCACTAGCCGACTTGGAGTTCATCCACGAGAGCGAGTACCTCAACCTCTACACCTATCCCGAGGTCATCGACTACACCGACCGGCGACCCCTCGGCGCGAACTGGCATCGTCTCGACTCCTCTGTGCGCGCCACGGATTCACCATTCGAAGTGCCCGCCGAGCTCGGCACCGATGGCGCGCTCATCTACCTGTCGCTCGGCTCGCTCGGGTCGGCCGATGTCGAGCTGATGCAGCGACTGATCGAAGTGCTCAGCCACACCCCGCACCGCTACATCGTGTCGAAGGGCCCGCTGCACGACACCTTCGATCTTCCCGCCAACATGTGGGGCGCGCAACAAGTGCCGCAGACCAACGTGTTGCCCCACGTCGATCTGGTGATCACCCATGGCGGCAACAACACAACCACCGAGTCCTTCCACTTCGGCAAGCCGATGGTGGTGCTCCCCCTGTTCTGGGATCAATACGACAATGCCCAGCGCGTGCACGAAACTGGCTACGGCGTGCGATTGCCGACCTATACGTTCGACGACGCCGACCTCACCAGCGCTGTCGAGCGCCTTCTCGCTGATGAAGCGCTTCACACGCGAATGGCCGCCAACGCTGCAGTGATCCGCTCTCGAAACGGAACGCAGCGCGCCGCCGATCTGATCGAAGACCTCGCCCGGTAGAATCACCTCATCTCATGCCGGTCCTCAGCACGTCCGACATTGGGCGTTCACCAACCAGAAGGATCGCCATGCCCACTCCCACCCGCAAGCCAGCCACCAAGCGAACCAAAGCGGCAGCAGCCGCCGCGGCGGCGCTTGCCGAGGATCTCACGACCAGTGAAGGAGTTGCTCACGCAATCCGCACCGAGTCGATCGATCTCACCCCGTCGGTGAATCGAATCATGAACGCGGGCCTCCACGAGGCGGCGTGCTTCCGCGCGATCACGCTGTTCCGCGATTCGTTGGGTGTTCCCGGCGACCCCAACCGTTATCCCGACAACGCCATCGAGGCCGGTCGCCTGGTACCCGAAGTCGCGTCCGTCAGCTAGCGCCGCGTGCGTCAGCCGTGCTGCTGCAGGTACTGCAGCACGGCCAAGACTCGCCGGTGTTCCGTGTCGGAGGTCGCCAACCCGAGCTTGGCGAAGATCGAAGAGATGTGCTTCTCGACCGCACCGTCGGACACGACGAGATGCCGGGCAATGCCCACGTTGGATCGACCCTCGGCCATCAACCCGAGCACCTCGCGTTCGCGCGGTGTGAGGTCGTCGAACGGTCCGCGACGACGCCGGGCCAACAATTGGGCGACGACCTCAGGGTCGAGCACGGTGCCCCCGGCCGCCACCCGTTCACAGGCGTCGACGAAGTCGCCGACATCGGCGACGCGTTCCTTCAAGAGGTAACCAATGCCCTGGCTGTCGCTGGCCAGAAGTTCGGTCGCATAGCGCTCCTCGACGTACTGGGACAGAACCAGGATGGGCTGCGCCGGCGCCTCGGCACGCACCTGCACGGCAGCGCGGATCCCCTCGTCGGTGAAGGTTGGTGGCAAACGCACGTCGAGCACGATCAGGTCGGGATGAAGTTCGGCGACTGCCGCTACGAGGCCGCCGGCATCGACGAGTTGGCCGACGACGTCGTGCCCCGACTCGCCGAGCAGGCGAGCGATTCCCTCGCGCAGCAGCACCGAATCCTCGACGATGACGATCCGCATCATCGGGATCTTCTCACGATGTCGTAGCCAGCGGTGCTGGCCACGCCGAGCCCGGGGGCATCGGCAACTCGGCGAGCACCGTGGTCGGTCCGCCGAGCGGGCTGGCGACCCGCAGACGGCCTTCGACCGCAGCGAGGCGCGCTGCCAACCCAGCGAGCCCGCCGCCATGTTCGATGTCGGCACCACCTCGGCCGTCGTCGGTGATCTCGACGCGCAGCCGTTCGTCGGCTATTCGCACATCGACGCGCACCAACGAGGCTCCGCTGTGCTTGGCCGCGTTGGTGAGCGACTCGGCGATGACGAAGTAGGCGGCGGACTCGACCGTGGCAGGCGGGCGCGATGGCAACGCGATGTTGACCTCCACCGGTATCGGGCTTCGTGCCGCCAACGCAGAGACGGCAGCGTCGAGACCGCGGTCGGTGAGCACGGCCGGGTGGATGCCGCGCACCAGGTTGCGCAGTTCGGACACGGCGCGCTTGGAGTCGTCGTGGGCGCGCTCGACGAGCTCGAGCACTGCCGGGTCGGCGTCCTCCCCGGCTGCCAACTTCTGACGAGCCATGCCCAGGTCCATCGCCAGCGTCACCAGTTGCGCCTGCACTCCATCGTGCAGATCACGCTCGATCCTCCGTCGTTCCGACTCGGCGATGTCGACAGAGGCGTCGCGACTGACAGTGAGCGATTCGACTCGCTGACGCAACTCGGCCGTCGGTGAGCCACTGAGCAGACCCTTGATCAACCCGCGATCGACAGCGGCAAGACCCCTGATGACGCGAGGCGTCAGGATCAACACGAGCACGCCGACGATGAACGTTCCGGAGATGAACCCGGCCTTCAGCCAACCGTGAACCTCGTGGTCGTACCAATCGTTCTGCGGAACTGCCCAGCCCCACGTGGGGTAGACGATGCCGGCGAAGGCGACCGACCACAGTGTGACGACGACGGTGAAGTTGAGGATCCCCATCGGCAACATGATCAATCCGTAACCGAGACCCTTCCACCCTGGGACGTCACCGAGCGCCGCCTTCACGCGTCGCCAAGTGCCTTGTTCGTCGCGCCACCGCGAGGGTGACGGCGGCTGGACGTCGACGCCCAGCAAGGCCCGTGCCCTCGCTCGCTCGACGATGCCGATCAGGCGGCCGGTGAGCACGGTGGCCATCAAGATGACGAGGCCGACGAGAGCGAGGACGACGAGGCCAACACCCAACGAGAGCCCGACGACGACGATGGTGAACCAAGCGATGCCGAATGGGAGGTCGAGCAGCAGGTGCAGCGATTCCGACCACGTTCGAACCCGGAAGAGGGGAGCAAAGAGGCGCTTCATCTCAGCCCGGCCCAACGTTGACGACGGGCAGTGCACGCTGCAGCCGACGAGGGAGCCACCAGTTCCAGCGACCGAGCAGCTCCATGGTTGCCGGCACCATCACCAACCTGACGATGGTCGCATCGATGAAGACGGCAGCAGCCAGACCGAAGCCGATCAACTTGATCGAACGGAGGTCGGCGACCATGAAGCTGGCGAACACGCACACCATGATCGCAGCCGCAGCCGTGATCACCCGCGCTGTGGTCGACAAACCATCCAGCACGGCGCCATGGTTGTCGCGAGTCTGGTCGTAGCGCTCCTTGATGGCCGACAGCAAGAACACCTCGTAGTCCATCGACAGGCCGAACACTATGGCGAAGAGCATCATCGGTGCCCAGGGCTCGATCGGTGCCGGCTCGATGTTGAACACCGACGACAGCCAACCCCACTGGAAGACCGCGACCATCGCGCCATACGCCGCAGAGATCGACACGAGGTTGAGAACCACTGCCTTCAGCGGCACGAGCAAGCTGCGGAACACAGCCAGCAGAAGAAGGAAGCTCACCAGCAGGACAGCCGCAATGAACCAGGGCAGTCGTTCACCCATGAAGGCGGAGAAGTCGATGCCTGAAGCCGTCTGCCCACCGATGTGCACGCTGTGCGGAAGTTCGTCGCGCAGAGTGCGCACGAGGTGTTCGGTGGCCGAGGATTGTGGCGACGTGGTCGGGTAGGCGGCGAAAACACTGATCGCGCCATCGGGACTCGTTTGAGGTTCGGCGACGAAAGCAACGCCGTCGGTCGCCCGAACGGCGGCGACGACCGAGTCGACAGACTTCGGATCCTCGGCGACGACCAGCAACGGACCGTTGAACCCGGGACCGAAGCCTTCTGCCAGACGGTCGTAGGCAATGCGCGTGGTCGAGCCGGCCGGGTCGTTGCCGGAGTCGGAGACCGCCAATCGCATTCCGAACACCGGGAGCGCGGCGAGCAGCAGCACTGCACCGCCGCTGATCACGGCGGTCACCGGGTGGTGTTGGATCACACGCGCCCAGCGGCGTCCGAAGTTGTCGTGCCGCCCGCCGACGTGGCCGCGCCGATGAATGCTCAGTCGGTCGATGCGACGGCCGATGATCGCCAGAAGAGCCGGCACCAGGGAGACGGCCGCCGTCACGGCAATGGCAACCGTCAACGAGCTGGCGACGGCGAAGCCCTTCAGGAAGTCCATGCCGATCAGCAGGAGGCCCAACAGGGAGACGACGACGGTTCCGCCGGCGAAGACGATGGCCCGCCCGCTCGTGCGCACCGCCGCGGCAATTGCTTCCTTCACGTCACGACCGCCGGCGAGCTCGGCGCGGTAACGGGTGACCATGAAGAGGGCGTAGTCGATGCCGACGCCGAGGCCGATCATTGCTGCCACGGTCGACGTGAAGTCTGCAGTCGGCAGTAGCGCCGAAACCACAGGGATGAGACTGAGTGACAACCCGATGCCGATCAATGCGCTCACGATCGGCAGGCCCATCGCCACAACGGACCCGAAGGCGATCAGCAGGATCACGACAGCGGCTGCGAGACCGATCCCTTCGGTCGCCGGCACGTCGCCTTTGATGAACGGGTCACCACCGAGTGCGATCTGCAGGTTGTCGGAGCGATGGGCGTCGGCGATCTTCTCGATTGCCGCGGCGGTGTCTTCGACCGTCGGTGGACCGGTTCGCGAGAACGACACTGCCGCGAACGAGATCCCGCCCGGGCCGACCTGCTCGGGATGATCGACGGGGCTGTCGACGTGGTCGATGCGGGGCAGGGCACGTAGTTCGTCGACCACTGCCTCGGTCGAG
>DATAJN010000698.1:0-2895 GCA_036262105.1 Ilumatobacteraceae bacterium | reverse complement strand
GTGGGATTCGGCGGAGCGTCGTGATCGACCGGATCGGGATCGGTGAGCTGATAGCCGGGAATGTCGAGGACGTCGACGATGCTGCCGTCGCCCAACTGGTGATACAGATGCGCGTCACCCCCGATCGCCCATCCGGTGTCGTCGACCGGGCTCACTGCCACGTCGACGAGACCGAACGCATCGGTGATCGGAGTCGCGGTGCCCTTACCGGGCCCGTGGAGCGCGTACACGAGCACGGGCCCGGGAGCTCCGAACGCTCCCTGCGATACAACAAGGTTCCTGTCACCGTTGACCGCGAGCCCCTTCGGCGACGACAGATCGGTCAGCAGCACCGTCGCCGACGGACGATGCCCGGAGTGATCACCTCCGGCGAGCACCGGCGATGGAACCGCCACCAGCGACACCAGCGCGGTGACCCCACAGACTCCGACGATTCCACGTACACGACGCATGACAGCCCCCAGTCCCATCTCGTTCCCCGTGCGGTAGCGTCGCACGTCGGGCGCCGGATGTCGAGTGCTTTTCGCCACCCCAAGACCCGCTACTCGTGTGTCGATGACCGGATTATGGCGCCAACGGCGGAGGGTCGAGGACGGTCGTCGGCTTCATCGCCGCGCACTCCTCTGCTGTTCCGGGCCGCGCATCGACCGAATCGATCGCGATCGGCGGCAGCCCGGAGGGCACCTGACCGGCTTGTGTCGTTTCGCCGGCCCCGCCCACGCTCGTGCCCGCCTCGGCATCCGTTCCGTCGGCGGTTGCATTGACCATGACGAGCGTCGGTTCGCCGGCGGGCGGCGCGCCGTCCGGGGGCGTGGCCGACCCGGTCCACACCATCACAGCGCCGGCGATCGGCTTCCCGTTGGCGTCAACTGGCCCAGTACCCGTGATCACACTGGTCGCCTCGCCGGACACAACGGTCGGACCGCCGGCCAGATTGGGAGTTCCGGTGCCGACTGCCAAGGTCGGCAGGTCGATGTCGTCGTACACGCACTTGAACGCTCCACCGGAATCGGCGGTCATGGAGATCACCGTCATCGTGCCCTTGGCCGGTGTCGTGCTGTCGGCCATCGCATGCGACGTGGCAACTGCGCCGCCGCCGATCGCCGAGGTGGCCAGTGCAACCGCACCGACCGCAGTGAGCTTCTGTCGAGTTCGCATCTTGGGGAGTCGCTTTCTGTCGGGCGCCACGGTTGTGGACGCTCACCACACCGTGCGCCACCGCTGTCTGAACATAACCACTACGACACTGAACATGGACTGAACGAGGAACAATGTGCCGTCGCCAGACCCGCACCCTGCGTCGCTACCGTGGTCGGCCATGCGGGTGTTGGTGATTGAGGACGACGAGGCAATACGCAGTGTGCTCGATCGTGGATTGCAAGCAGAGGGGTTCGACGTCGATCTCTGCGACGATGGACCGGTTGGGATCTGGAAGGCGCTGGAGGGCGGATACGCGGCCATCGTCCTCGACCTGCTCCTACCCGGCCTCAGCGGCTACCGGGTCTGTGAGAAGCTGCGCGCCGAGGGCATGACCACCCCGATCCTCGTGCTCAGCGCCAAGTCAGGCGAGTACGACCAGATCGATCTGCTCGACTCGGGCGCCGACGACTTCCTGACCAAGCCGGCCAGCATCGCCCTGATCTCAGCACGCCTTCGAGCACTCATTCGCCGCGGCGCGACGATCTCGAGCAACCTGATCGAGCGCGGCGCGCTGCACTACGACCTGGCGGCCAGATCGTGCTCGGTCGGTGGCACGGACGTGGCGCTCACGAACCGAGAGGACCAGTTGCTCCGGCAGTTGTTGTTGGCCAACGGTGCATGCGTGACGCGACAGGAACTGCTCGACGATGTGTGGGGCACGGCGTCGGGCACCGATGCCTCGATCGTCGACATCTACCTTCGCAAATTGCGCGCCAAACTCGACCCAGTCGAGGTGGAGAACGTACGCGGGCTCGGCTACCGAATCACCGACAGATGACGCAGCATCGTCACTTCCAACAGCTCTCAGGCGTGCGCGGTCGCGTCGTGCTGACGGTCTTGGTCGTGACGGCCTGCCTGTACAGCCTGCTCGGAAGCATCGGGTTTCTCTACATCGCCGATAGCGGACGCCACGCGATCCGCGATCGTGTCGCCGAGGTCGTCGATCAACTCGAAGCCGGTCTCCGCAATGGTTCCGCAGCAGTCAGCATCACCACACCTGACGGGGTCGAGGCGGTCGCCACGAAGCCTGGCTCGGATCCGTTCATTGCGCCCGACGACATCAGCGTTCGCCGAACCGTGATGATCGGCACCGACTCAGTCGAGCTCGTTGGTCACGCCTCTCAGGCCCGGTTGACCGACAGCTTGCGGTCCTTGTACCGAGGGCTCTGGGTCGGGGTGCCGCTAGGCGTCATCTTGACCGCCTTCATCGCCGGTCTGGCGACTCGACGGGCGCTCCGACCGGTGTCCGTCATCACCGACCTGGCCGCATCCATCGATGCCAGTGACTCCGCCGTGCGGGTGCCCGTACCCGAGACCGACGACGAGATCCAGCACCTCGCCCGAACCGTCAACGAGATGTTGGATCGCATCGCTGCCGGGCGGGCCGCGCAGCGGCAGTTCACGTCCGACGCCGCGCACGAGCTGCGCACCCCACTGATGGCCCTGCAAGGTGAGATCGAGCTGGCCATACGCTCTCCGCACACCGCCGACGAACCCTTTCTACAGCGGCTCGAGGCACTCGGACACCGCCTCGCCCAACGTGTCGACGACCTCGTCCTGTTGTCGACACTCGACGAACAACCGCCGCTCGATCTGCGAAAAATCGACGTCGTCGAGATCGTTCATGCCGAAGCCGCCACCATGCCCGCTGGCGGCGATGCCCCCGCCATCGAGGTCGTCGGCGATCCCACAGAG
>DATAJN010000697.1:0-4956 GCA_036262105.1 Ilumatobacteraceae bacterium | reverse complement strand
CCGTCCTTGATGATCGAGTCGGAGAGCTCGGTGTTGCCGTAGCGAAAGCCGCCACGCGCACCGATGGCGAGGTATGGCGCGTTCGTCATGCTCTCCATGCCGCCGGCGATCACGATGTCGGCTTCGCCCGCGGCGATCATCTGATCGGCGAGGTAGATCGTGTTGAGCCCCGACAGGCACACCTTGTTGATGTTGACGCTTGGAACGCTCATCGGTATCCCGGCCTTGACGGCCGCCTGGCGCGATGGAACCTGCCCCTGACCGGCCATCAGCACCTGGCCCATGAACACGTGCTCGACGTCCTCGGGCGCGACGCCGGCACGCTCGAGTGCTGCTCTGATGGCGATTCCGCCGAGATCCGCTGCGCTCAACGACGCAAGCGCACCGCTCATCTTGCCGATGGGCGTGCGTGCTCCGGCCACGATGTACGACCCTGCCATTGCTGGCTCCATTCTCTTGTGCCGCTCAGAACGGCGTCACGCGAGCGTAGACACCGGGCGCTTCGAGGGTACAGGCGACAGCCTTGAGCGGCACTCTGGCTAGCCGTGCGGCGTGGTGTTTCCCAGGGCCTGATACACGTCTTGCGTCTCGTAGCCGAGCGCCCAGATCACCACACCCGACCAGCCGGCGTCGATGGCGGCCTGGGCGTGCTGCTGGATGCTCGTGGCGTCGGGGTAGTAGACGAAGTGGCGAACGGTGCACGACAGCTGAGTGGTCGGCGGCGTCAGGCGCAAGGCCGGATGCAGCCCCGTCGATGGTCCTGCGGCTGCACCGGGGATGGTCGGTGCCTGCTGCGTCGGCAGCACGTAAGGCGGCGGTGCAATCGGCTTGGTGCTGTAGCCCGTGGCGACCGTGTCGTAGGTGAAGTACATCTCGCCGATGGTGGGGCCGAGCCGCGTCGGTACAGCCCCGCGCCCGTCGATCAACGCCTGCATGTTCTGCAGTTCGATGCTCTTCGTGCTGAGCGCGCCGTCGGGACAGAGCTCGGTCGACTTCAGTTGACGGCCCCAGTCGCGACCGTACGAGGGCACCCCGAGCTGCAGTTTGAACCGATTGGCCGGGTCGGTGATGTTGGTGTTGGCATAGTCGATCACTTGGGCGAGCCACGACATCGGCGAGATCGGGCCCGGCGAGCCGACGCTCCAGTCGTAGACCATCAGCTTGACGCGATCGGCGATGGCTGCCATCGACGCCTCGTCGTAGACCGGATAACCGGTGACTCCTCCGCTGGCGATCCACGTCGGGGGAATCGTGATCGACAGCAGCTTCCCATTGGCGTGCAACGCCGCGGCCAACTCGGTGACGAACGCCCGCCACACCGGCTGGGTCGAGTTCCACGAGTCGCGGCCGTCGGTAAAGGCGAAACCCTCGTAGTCGAGATCGACGCCCGCAACTTCCGGGCTGGTCGTGAGAGCGACGATGTTGGCGATGTGTTGTGCCCGGCCGGCGGGGTCGGCCAGGATCGCGGCCATCACCAACTTGCCGCTGCCATCGGTGATCGTCGGCAGCACCTTGATGCCCCGAGTGAAGGCCTCGTGCGCAGTGGTGTTCAGCTGGCTCGCCGACCCGACAATCGCGATCGTGCCGTCGGGCTGCGCGCTGTAGAAGAACGGCGAGATGTCAGTGAACATCGTCGATGCCTGGCTGAAGCCGAGACGACCCTCGGGCGCGTTCCAGTACGGAACCCAACCGCTCACGAAACGGGTCGGGTTCAGACATGCGCTGAGCACGATCATCGCCGAGGCAAGGAGCGTGGCGCGCCAGAAGCCGCTTCTGCGTTCCTTGGCCACTCACCAAGGCTACCCGCCCACGCCCGGGGAGGTCGCGCGACCACGGCGTTTGGCCAGGCCTAGCTACCGATCGGTAACATCGACGCATGGAGCAGATCGTCGAGGCCATCGAGAACGGTGCATCGGGCGAGGACCTCGCTCGTCTCCCGATCCCGGAGGAATATCGCGCCGCACACGTTCTGAAGGCGGAGCAAGACATGTGGGCGGGTGTCGCCTCCGCCGACAAGGACCCGCGTCTCAGCCTGCACGTCGGATCCGTGCCGACGCCGCAACTTGCCCCCGACGAGGCCTACGTGGCCGTGATGGCCAGCAGCATCAACTTCAACACCGTGTGGAGCAGCATCTTCGAGCCGGTCAGCACCTTTGGCCCGCTTGCCCGGTTGGCCCGCGAAAGCGAGTGGGCCCGGCGCCACGACCAGCCGTACCAGGTGGTCGGCAGCGATGCCGCCGGTGTGGTGCTGCGGGTCGGAGCAGCGGTACGCAACTGGAAGCCGGGCGATCGCGTCACGGTGCATTGCAACTACGTCGACGATCAGGATCAGAGCGCCCACGACGATTCGATGATGGCCAGCAACCAACGGATCTGGGGATACGAGACCAACTTCGGTGGCCTTGCCGACCTCACGGTGGTGAAGGTCAACCAGTTGCTCCCCAAGCCCGCTCACCTCACGTGGGAAGAAGCGGCCGTCAACGCGCTGTGCAACTCGACGAGCTACCGGATGCTGGTGTCGAGGAACGGCGCGGCGATGAAGCAGGGCGATGTCGTTTTGATCTGGGGTGCTACCGGCGGGATCGGTGCCTACGCCACCCAGTACGTGCTCAACGGCGGCGGAATTCCGGTGTGCGTGGTGTCGTCGCCCGACAAGGCGGAGATCCTGAGGGCCATGGGCGTCGAGGCGGTCATCGATCGACGGGCTGCCGGCTACCAGTTCTGGAAGGACGAACACGTCCACGACGAGAGCGAGTGGCGCCGATTCGGCAAAGACATCCGCGATCTCGTCGGCGAGGATCCCGACGTCGTCTTCGAGCACCCGGGTCGTTCGACGTTCGCCGCGTCGATGTACGTCGCCAAGCGCGGCGGCACCATCGTGTCGTGCGCGGCGACGAGCGGGTTCATGCTCGAGTTCGACAACCGCCACTTCTGGATGCGGTTGAAGCGGCTCATCGGAAGCCACTTCGCCAACTACAAAGAGGCTTGGGAAGCCAACCGCCTCATCTCCAAGGGCATGATCCATCCGGTGCTGTCTCAGACGTTCCCGCTCGAAGGCACGGGTGAGGCTGCTTACCAGGTGCACCACAACCTGCACGAAGGAAAGATCGGCGTGCTCTGCCTGGCGCCTTCAGAGGGTCTCGGCGTCACCAACCCCGAGCTGCGTGAGAGCCTCGGCGACAACCTGCACCGCTTCCGCCGTTGATCTGTTATCACTGACGACATGTTGCTCACCGAGATCGACCACATCGCCATTGCCGTTCGCGACCTCGACGCGGCGATCGACTACTACGCGAGAGCCTTCGGTGCGAAGGTGCATCATCGCGAGATCGTCGAGAGCGACGGCGTCGAAGAGGCCCTGATCAAAGTCGCCGACAGCTACATCCAGCTCACCGCTGCCACCCGACCCGACTCGCCGATCGCCAAGGCGATCGAGAAGCGCGGTGAGGGTGTCCACCACATCGGTTATCGGGTCGACGACTGCGCTGCCGCGCTGGCGGCAATGGTCGCTGCGGGCGCGACAGCGATCGACGCCGCGCCGCGTCCGGGCAGTCGCGGCACCACTGTTGCGTTCATCCACCCGAAGGGCAACCTCGGCACGTTGATCGAACTGGTGCAGGAGTAACCGGGCTGCAGAACCGTCAGCGCAACGACAGCGCCTCGGATGTGCCGCTGCTCATCAGCCAGCCCTGCTCCTGCATGCGCTCCTCGACCAGAACTGCCATCTGGGAGCGGAGCTCCTGGTTCTCGTGGAGGCACTGATGCAACGCGGCCAACGCGGACGCGAGGTCGCGCTCGACGTTGGCCAATCGGGATGAATCGTCGGTCGACATGTCACCGCCGGCCGAACGCCGCTCGAGACCGTCGAGGCGGACGTTCACCTCGTTGCGCAGCTTCTCGGCCAACCCGATCACCGTCGCTTGCGAGCGGTCGAGATCGGCACGGGCCTCCACCTTGACGGCTTCCGAATCCTGCTTGGCGATCGTCGCGTACGCAGCCATCGACGTGTACTGCGACAGCACCTGCTGTTCCAGCTTGACGAGGCGGTTGCGGAACTCGACTGCCACGGCGGTACCCGTCTCCGCGTGCTCTTCCGGCAGGAACGGCTCCAGGAGGTCATCCAGTTCCATCCAGCTCTTGTCGTTGCGTCGCATCGCCATTCCTCTTCGCCAGGGGCACCCACACGGGGCTCTACAGCATGTATCGGTACGCCGGACGTCGGACTTGACTCTCGAGCCGAATCCACTTGAGAAATGCTTGCGAATATTCCTCTCAAGGAATCGCTGGGTCGCTCCGATCATCTAGATGCGCTTGCGGGATCGTCCAAAGGCGTTCACAACGTGGATTGACACCCTTAGAGCGGGAGGAACGCGAATATGGAAAACCACATCGAAGAGAGCAAGCAAAACAAGGGGTTCACGCTCGTTGAATTGCTGATCGTCATCGTCATCCTGGGCATCTTGGCCACCGTCACGGTGTTCGCGGTGACCGGTATCACCAACAAGGGCAAGACCAGCGCTTGCCAGTCGGACGCCAAGTCAGTGCAGACAGCCGAAGAGGCCTACAGCGCCAACACCGGCGTGTACACCGCCTCTCAGGCGAACCTCGTCAATGCCGGCCTGCTCCACGCGGCCTCGACCAAGGTTGTCGTCACGCTCACCACTGTTGGTAGCCCGGCGATCGCCAGCTACTCGGTTGCCGGCGCACCTGCCGGCGACTGCGCAGGCATGACCTTCTAGTTCCAGTCAATCCACGTCCCACAACAGATGAAGGGTCGGGTCTACGGGCCCGGCCCTTCATCGCATGTAACGGGCCGTACGACCTATGGCGCCCCTGCAGGGGCGTTCTGTACGATCGTCGAAGGTGGGCTGGCCAGAGGAGGAACGCCGGTCGCGCTGAGGTGTCGTTCGGAGCGGACGAGCGGCACCGCTGGTAGTGGGCAAGTGTGGCCGATCG
>DATAJN010000696.1:0-1560 GCA_036262105.1 Ilumatobacteraceae bacterium | reverse complement strand
GCGTCGAACGCCATCATCATCGCATTCGGGGGGAACTCGGCGACCGCCACCAGGCGGGCAGTCGGAACTCCGTCGGAGTGAGCCTTCAAGGCGCAGAGGGCCTCGTGTTCGACGGCCGAACGAAGGGACCGGAACGGTCGATCCTGACCGACATCGCGGAATCGCGTTGCTCGATACATCAGCACCGGGAAGAGGCTTGCCCGCAAGTCGCGACTGATGACCTTGACGATCAGTTGCTGGCCGTCGTCGATGTACACCCTGAATCCTGCGAAGCCGCGGAACCCACCGAACCGTTCCACCGACGACAGCTTGTACCCCAGACGCTGGAGGATCTCGCCCACCACCACGGCGCGGGGGCTGGTGTTGGGGGCTCCGAGGATCAGTTGCACCAGCGACGACGCTGCCGCCGCCATGGCGATGGCGGTGACGATCGTGGCGGGGTCGGCCAAGCTGACACCAAGCCGCGCCGCGATCCCCAAGACGAGAACGAGCCAGCCGATCCGTCGCCAACGGTCGGGCCAATGACCCCGGTCGATGAACATCCACGCGGCGATCACGCCCATGTCCAACGTCGTCGGGAACGCGGCACCGACGCCGTACCCACTCCGCCCGGGATCCACGAGGCCGTGCCGTGGTGGCATCAGCGGCAACGTCGAGGTGCCAACAAGCCTCGACATCGCCATCAGACCAGCGGCGCACACGACTGCCGCGAGCAGCATTCGCCCGACACGGACAAAATGGCGGAGGACGAACTGGCTGATGAAACCCAGAATCGCCGCGACGAGAAAACCGATCTGGCAGATGCTGACAATGCCCGACACGAGCCAATGCGGGACGGAACCGAGCAGGTCGCCGAAGCCAGCCGCAAACTGGCCGTCGCCGGCGCCCTGCAACGCCACATACGCGAATCCGAGGACCACGAGAGACCCGAGAAGCCGTGCCGCGGTGACCGGCGATCTCACATACCTCGGCTCAACGGGCTCGGACACCGAGAAGGCTGATCGCCCCGATGCCACGTCAGCATGCAGTACCAAACTCTCGAGAAGGGATGCCTGACCGTCATCCCGCGTCATCAGTGCGACCGTACTAGACGGAGCGAACGGCGCTGAGTGGAACCTGCGCGATATCGGATCGATCGCGCGCCCGATGTTCATGCTGTGGCGCGCGGCAAGCCACGTGGTATCAACCCTCTGGCCACGCGCGTCGGCGATACTTCGTGGCGGATGCGACGGGATCAGACACGAACCAGGGCGACGGTTGCCGGGGTCATTGCGTCGATCACCCGCGCCACGACATGGACGCTCGTCGACGAGTTACCACTGAGGTTCGACGCACATCATCCTCAGGGCATGGCTCGAGTCGGATCGAACTGGTGGATCTCCACAGTCGACATCGGTGCCGGTCGCGGTCTCGTCATGGTCGTCGACGACCGTGGAGCGTTGGTCGAGCAGATCCCGATCGGCGACCACCAGCACTATCACCCCGGCGGCATCGACTTCGACGGCGATGCCTTCTGGGTTCCGTGTGCCGAGTACCGCCCCGACTCCTCAACAACCGTGT
>DATAJN010000695.1:0-4686 GCA_036262105.1 Ilumatobacteraceae bacterium | reverse complement strand
CGCTCCCTGACCCACCACGCAATCGCGAGCACGTTCGCAGGATCAACCGCTCAGTTCCTGACGATCGATGGGAAGTACGAGGCCGGGCCCATGACCTTCGCCGGTGCGGCATCGTCCGGGCTGCTCATGTGTCGATCCGTTGTTGGAGGTGGACGGTGACGGGGTCGCCGGCCTGCTTGCCGATGGCTTGGCGGACGTCGGCCTTGATCGGCAGTTTGTGCGTACCATCACCCAGAGCCATGAACGAGCTGCGGAACGGGTGGCCTTCGACGGTGCCACGGACCTTCACCAGCCCGCGGGTGCCGAAGTACTCCGCAGAACCCGGCATGACCACATAGGTCCAACCGCCCTTGTTCGGACTCTTCTGCAGGGTTGCGGTGAACTGCTTGTTCAACGAACCCACGTCTTGCTCTGCCATTGGTGGTCTCCTTGTGGTGTGAAGAGGTACACGAGGTAGCGGCGAAGATGGCTGATGCTGTCGACGACCACCGCTGGATCGTTGGCGGCCTTGCTCAACACGAAGGCGCCCTGAAGCACGGTCTGGGTGTGACGCGCGAGGCTCGTCGCGGTGATGGCCGGATCGACATGACGCGCGGCCAGCGCCTCGGCGAAGTCGGCTTCGAGCGTGCCGGCATGGCCCAAGATGCTCGCTGCGCATGCATCGCGCACAGCCGGGCTGGTCTCGAACGCCTCTTGTGTCATCGTGCCGACCAGGCACGTGTACTGCGCCGGCGCACCGACGATCAGCTTGGCGCGTAGCTCGAGGTAGCCGAGGATCCGCTCAACCGGATCGGGAAGGTCGTGATACGAAGCTGCAGCAAACAACGCACCGGTTGTTTCCGACCAGTGCTGCGCCGCGGCGATCGCCAGCGCTTCCTTGCTCGGGAAGTGGTGGAAGAACGCGCCCTTGGTCACTCCGGCAGTCGCGCACAGTTCATCGACGGTCGTCGCGTTCAGCCCCTTCGTGCGGATGACCTTGACAGCGGCGTCGAGCAGCAGGAGTCGGGCGGTGCCGCGTGCCGGTGCGTCTTGCAGTGTCGCTGCCACGTTCGGCCGACGCCTCTCAGGCCCCGTCGGCTGCGGCGTGCAGCGCGGCGATGTCGATCTTCTTCATGCCGAACATGGCGCGCATGGCGCGTTGCCCACGTTCGTCGTTCGGGTCGCTGAGCATCGCGTCCATGCCGGCCGGTGCGACCTGCCACGACAGCCCGTACTTGTCCTTGAGCCATCCGCAAGGGCCCTCCTCACCACCATCGGTGAGCGCATCCCAGTAGTAGTCGATCTCGGCCTGGTCGGCGCAGGTGATCAAGAACGAGACCGCCTCGCTGAACGTGAACTGTGGGCCACCGTTGATCGCCATGAACTCCTGGCCGTCGAGCAGGAACTCGACGGCCAGCACCATGCCGGCTGGCCGCGGCCCGGCGTCGCCGTAGTAGGTGACGCTCTTGACGGCGGAGTTGGGGAACACCGAGATGTAGAAGGCGGCCGCCTCTTCGCTTTCGGTGTCGAACCACAGATTCGGTGTAATTCGGGGCATCGCCGTTCCTCCATCGTGGGCTCTGTTCGATCGGCGAACCATACCAACTAGTTGGTATGGAGTCAAGCGTCAGGCTGTCCCGAAGAGCGGACTTTCGGCGTGCACTGTCCGCAGCGAGCGTGTGCAGTTTGCGACAGCTGCTCTATGGTCGCCCCGTGCCCGCAGTTGACGAATCGGTCGAGGTCGTCGAGACCGCCTGGATCGATCTGCCCGGCCGGCCACGGTTGGCAGCGAGGCTCTGGTTGCCGGCGAACTCGGCCACCGCTCCGGTACCGGCTGTGCTCGAGTTCCTGCCCTATCGCCGACGTGACAGCACCGCGGCGCGCGATGAATCGACGTACCCGGCGCTTGCTCGCGCCGGCTACGCGGGAGTGCGCGTCGACATGCGCGGCACGGGGGACTCCGACGGCCTCTACGACGACGAGTACTCGGAGACCGAGCTCGCCGATGCGGGAGCGGTGATCGGCTGGATCGCCGACCAACCGTGGTGCACCGGTGCAGTCGGCATGATGGGCATCAGCTGGGGTGGGTTCAACGCGTTGCAGGTGGCGGCGCGGCGGCCGCCTGCGTTGAAGGCGGTGATCTCGATTGCCTCATCGGTTGATCGGTACAACGACGACATCCACTATCGCAACGGTTGCCAGTTGGGTGCTCAGCTCGGGTGGGCGACAACGGTGCTCGGATACATCTCCCGGCCACCCGACAGCGACGTGGTGGGCGTGCGGTGGAGGCAGATGTGGCTCGATCGGCTGGAGGCCATCGAGCCGGCGAGCCTCACGTGGATCGCACATCAGTGCCGGGATGGATTCTGGAAGCGCGGTTCGATCGGCGAGGACTTCGATGCGGTGGAAGTGCCGGTCCTCGTGATCGCCGGCTGGGCCGACGGTTACCGCAACACCCCTGTGAAAGCCGTCGCCGGGTTGCAGACACCGAGCAAGGCGCTCAACGGCCCATGGATCCACAAGTACCCCCACTTCGCGCTGCCGCGGCCACGAGTCGACTTCCACGCCGAAGCAGTTCGCTGGTGGGATCGATGGCTACGCGGGATCGAGAACGGCGCCGAGCATCTGCCGCAGCAACGAGCATTCATCTCCGAAGCGGTGCGTCCGACGGAACGAAGCGAGCGCGAGACAGGGCGATGGGTGTCGCGGCATCTCGGTGGTGACCGCACCTCGTTGCAATTGCACCTCACCGGCAACAGTGGGTTGTCGCTTGCCGTTCCCGAGCGTTGCGAGGTCGTTGTCGACACAGCAGAGATCTGCGGTGCCGACGCGGGCGTGTTCTTCGTCGTCGATCCAGCGACCGAGTTGCCTGGCGATCAGCGCATTGACGACTCAATGGCGACGGTGTTCGACTCGTCGGTGTTGGATGAGGCGGTCGAGGTGCTCGGTCGCACGCGACTGCGACTACGTGTCGCGATCGACCAGCCACAGGGCAACCTCATCGCCAGACTGGAAGACGTCCATCCCGACGGTGCGTCGCACAGAGTTGCGATGGGTGTGCTCAACCTGTCCCACCGCGAGAGCAACGAATCGCCGGTGGTGATGGAACCCGGCCGCTTCGAGCACATTGACGTGCTCCTCGACGACACCGGCTATCGATTCTTGGCCGGCCACCGCATTCGACTCGCCGTGTCGACCTCGTACTTCCCCATGGTGTTGCCACCTCCGACGCACGTCCGTGCGATCATCGCCGTCGGCGAGGGCTCCTTCCTGGAGATCCCGACGCCTCAGGATCTCGTCGACATCGAGCTAGCCGAGCCGCCCGAGGGTTTGTTGCCCGTGTACGAGCAGCTCAGCGCCGGTTCGGCCCGTCGTGACATCTCGCGATCGAGCGATGGAGCGACTGTGTCGACATCGATCTCCAGCGACAGCGGCGAGGTCGTGCACCCCGCCAACGGCATGGTGTGGCGCGAGATCCACGAGAGCGTCGGCACGATCACTGCCGGCGATCCACTGAGCTTCGAATGCATCGAGCAGCTCACGGTGATCCGCCGGCGATCGGGAATCGAGACTCGATGCATTGCACGCGGCCGCCTCACGGCGACTGCCACCGCGTGGCATGTCGAAGCGTCGCTCGAGGCCTTCGAGAACGATTCGGTCGTGTTCGCCAAGTCGTGGACGGACGACGTCGAACGCGACCACCAGTAGGCGCGCGCGGGTCAATGTGCCCAATGCGGGCGTCGCCGTTTCGCGGGCTCTGGCGCTTGCACTAGATTCCCCGCAGCCCCTCCCAGACCCACAGATACAGGAGCGTCGAAAATGTTGCTTTTCTCACGTGTCGTCACACCGACGGGCAGCCCTCGCAAGGTGATGCCTTGGGTAGTGGACATCACCGCCTATGTCAACGCCAACAGTCCTCTCGAGGTGACCTGTTGGGCGGGAACGTTCGGATACCCCATCGGCACTGTTGCATGGAGCACCTTCGTCGACTCGCAAGCGACGTTGGCTGCCGCCACGAGTGCCTTGCTGAGCCAGGATGGATACTTCGACCGCCTCGATGCTGCAGCAGAGTTCGTGACGACACCCGGGCAAGATCTGCTCAGGGAAGTCGTCTACGGGTCGCCGGCCGATCCGCCGCCGGTCGGTGCTGTCGCCCAAATCACCACCGCAACCGCTCTCGTCGATCGCTTGGCCGACGCGGTTGGTTGGGCAGTGGAGATCGCCCAGTACCTCGAGGGAGTGATCGGTTCGCCGATCGGTGTGCTGACCGACGTCTACGGAACCATCGGCAGCATCAGCTGGATCGGTGTCGTACCCGATGCGGCAGCCAGTGACGCCAGTCGCGCCAAGATCGCCGCCGACACCAGCTACCTCGGCCGCCTGGTGGCCACCAAGGATCTGTTCATCCCCGGCTCCGGGCACGTCGGTCAGGTCACGCGCATCGTCTGACCACCTCGCCTCGATCTGCCGAGCTCAACCCCAGCGGAGTTCGCCAGCAGGGCTGTCAGCCGAGATGGTCGGCAGCACGAGAAGGGTCAAAGAACGTTCCCGGCTCACAGCGCGCCAGAGTGCCCGATCCCAAGCGGGCTGTCCAGCGAGC
Organism: Ilumatobacteraceae bacterium; assembly: GCA_036262105.1. Lineage (GTDB taxonomy): Bacteria > Actinomycetota > Acidimicrobiia > Acidimicrobiales > Ilumatobacteraceae > JAENVT01. Next base: position 107 of record DATAJN010000695.1, on the reverse strand, counting down.
CGATCAGGCAGTTCTGTGCGTCAGTTGCATTGGTCCAGGAGGACTTGATCTGGCCCACCTTCCGAAGATCTGGGCGCCACGCTTGCCCTTCACACGCTGTTGGACAC
>DATAJN010000694.1:0-5899 GCA_036262105.1 Ilumatobacteraceae bacterium | reverse complement strand
CAGGTGTCGGTGAAGGGGGCGCGCACGCTGGCCGCCCGTCTCGTGGCCGCTGTCGGCGAGCCGCTGGCGGCGCCGGTCGACGGCGTCACCCACGCCTTCCCTTCTGCCGAGGCCATCGCCGGAAGCCCGACGAGCGATCTGGCAATGCCCGGTGCCCGGGCTCGCGCCCTGATCCACGCGTGCGGGCAACTTGCCGGCGGGGGCATCGTGATCGACGCCGGCAGTGATCGCGACGAGATCTCGCATCAACTGGAGTCGCTTCCGGGCATCGGACCGTGGACCGCCAGCTACGTCACCCTGCGCGCGTTGGGCGACCCAGACGTCTTCTTGCCGACCGACATCGGAGTGCGTAACGCCCTTCGTGCCATCGGTGCCGACTCGACACCGAAGGCCGCGTCGCACCTGGCCGAATCGTGGCGCCCGTGGCGCTCCTACGCGCTGCACCACCTGTGGGCAAGTCTCTAACCCAAACCAACTTTGTCGCTCTCGAGGAGCCAACCATGTTCTATACGACAACCATCGATTCACCGGTCGGCGAACTGCGCATCATCGCCAGCGAGCGCGGGCTGCGGGCCATCCTGTGGGGTGCCGAGGATGTGGCTCGCATCGCCTCGATCGACGAGGCGGATCTCGTCGTGGGTCGCACACCACTGCTCGACCAGGCCGTCGCTCAGTTGGAGGAGTACTTCGAAGGAACTCGACGCGACTTCGACCTCCCGCTCGATCCCCTCGGCACACCGTTCCAGCAATCAGCCTGGATGGTGCTGCGCACGATCCCGTACGGCGAGACGATCAGCTACGGCGAACAGGCCCGTCAGCTCGGCGACCCCAACAAGGCACGAGCCGTCGGCGCGGCGAACGGCAAGAACCCCCTCAGCATCGTCGTGCCGTGTCACCGAGTGATCGGATCCGGTGGGGAGCTGACCGGTTTCGCCGCCGGGCTCGACGTCAAGTCGTGGCTGCTCGATCACGAGCGACAGCCGCGTTTGCTGTAGCGACTCGGCGAATCAGCCGCCGTGACGAGCGCGGGCCTGCTGTTCGCGCCGCGCCCGTGCGTCGGCCTGCCTGGCAGTCTTGGCCGCTTTGCGCTTCGCCTTGATCTCTTCGTCGGCGGTGGGAGGCGGAAGTACGGCGATCTCTTCATGCTCGATGGGCGGCAAGGCCAGCGTCTCGTCGTGCTTCAGCAGGCGGGTGAGCACGACCGATGCAGGGGCCTCGCCGGCTACCGACCCGGCCATCATCAAACGCACGGTCGCCAGCCCGTGCTTGTCGATCAACGTCGGAGTTGCGTCGAGCAACTCGGCTTCGGTCGGGTTGTCGGAATGGTCGCCGAGCGCCTCGATGCAGTCGGCCAGGCAAGGGTCGCAGAGCAACGTGGTGATCTGCTCGAGCCCACCGTTCAACCGACCTCGCGCTGCCGTGGCCCGCATGGCCAGGGTGCGGCTCGCAGGCTCAGTGAAACCACCCTCGCGAGCCCCACAGAGCTCGTCGAGCGCGCTGCGATGGTCGTCGGGCAGCGACGCGACCAGCGCCTCGATCTCGTCGTCGGTCATGGCGGTGAACGCTCGGTCGAGCAGCGTCAGGCCCTGCAGGCGGTTCTTCATCTGGTTCATCGGCAGTCGAGGCTACCGGTCAGGCCGGCAGGGTCCGGATTTCGATGTATCGATCGAGCGGCATCACGTTGTCGATGAAGGTCTTGAGATCACCCTCGGTGATGTTGGTCAACGTGGTGGCCCGATGGCTGAACTGGGGGATCAGGTCCGGTTCGTTGGGCGCCTTGACCAGCAGGTCACTGATGGTTTGGTTGTCGTAGTACTGGTACGTGTCGGTCATCTCGGCGATCGCCGCGTCGAACTCTGCGGTGGTCGGCCCGTCCGTGCGCAGGCTGGTGATGTCGTCGATCACGATCGGCGAGATCTTGGCGATGCTGGAGGGATCGCCCGTCACGTTGAGGTACGACTGCACGAGGTGATCGGGTTCTTTGAGGATCCCCACCGACGCCGACGGCGAGTACGACGCCCCGAGCGCTTCCCGAATGTGATCGGTCAATCGGGTGTTGAGGACGCTGGTGAGAAGGTCGGCGTACACCGATTCACCGACGGTCTCCGCGTAGTCAGCGTTCCACTCGAAGCTCAGTGAACCCTTCGCACCGGTGCCGGCATGCACTTCCTTGGTGATCACCGTCGAAGGTGGATCGATCTGGAAGTCCTTGTACTTCTCGGTCGCTCCCGTGCCGGAAAGTGTTCCGATGTAGCGCCGTGCCAGATCGCTTGCCTCGTCGATGTCGAAGTCTCCCGAGATCGCGAAGACCCAATCGCTCGCGTTGCTGAAGCGGTCCCGCCAGACTCGTTCGATCGTGCCGAGGTCGAGCCCGGCCAGCTCGTCGGCCGTCGGGATCACCCGGAACCGCGGCTCCGGGCCATACCTCGCCGCGGAGTAGGCGACGTACTCGGCGAGATCGGGATCGCTGTCGGGATCGTCGACGTATGGCTTCAGGTAGCCGATCGTCGAATCGAGACCAGCCTTGTCGAATCGCGGCTTGGAGATGTACTGGTTGACGAGCTGGAACAGCAGTTCGAGATCGTCGGTGGTCGACGTGCCCGCGAAGTCTTCGCTCGTCTGCCCGATCGACGGAGAGAGCTGGATCTGGGCGTCGGACAACAAGGTGTCGAGCTGGACGGGGTCGAGGTCGCCGATTCCGCTCGAGGTCACGACTGCCACCGCGTTGAGTGCATCGGGCACGTCGGCGTCGGCCACGAGCGACAACCCACCAGGGCTCGTTGCCGAGAACGAGATGTCATTGTCGGCGATCTCTGTCGGGTTGAGCACAACCCGTGCTCCGTTGGCGAACGTCAGCATCGTCGGCGCAACGAAACCTCCGTCGCCGTCCAGCGATTCGCTGGCCGTCTCCGGTACCGGATCCGGCGCGGCCATCAGCTCGGTCGCTCCCGCGGTGGTCGCCTCCCGTGGGGTGACGTCGAGCGTGGGAAGTGCGGCGACACGCGCCAGCACCGAGTCACGCGATGGCACGTCTGTGGCCGAGTCGGGCGCCACGACGATCACGTGGGGCGCCGCGCTGGTCAGGAGATCGTTGAAGGCTGACGCCACCGCTTCAGGGGTGACGTCGTCGAGAATCGCTTGGTCGATCTGGAACGTCGTGTCGGCGGTCGGTATCGACGAGCCCGCCAGAAGATGGTCGACGTATCGAGCGATGAAGTCCGCGTCCTGAACGGTGTCGCGCCCGTCGAACAAAGCCTGTGACGAGCTGCGAAAGCCGCGTACGGCGCGGTCGAGCTCTCCGGCGTCGAAGCCGTACCGTCGTGCCCGCTCGAGCTCCAGTGTCAAGGCCTCGAACGATGCCTGGAGCTGTGCTGGCTCGCCGCTGACGGCGACGCTCGGCGCGTCGAGGCGGCGGACGAGGCCGTTGTTGTCGGTGACGGCGCTCACGAATGGCGCAAGTCCGCGAGAGACGTCGTCGGTGAGGCGGGTTGTGATCATGGTGATGGCCAGCGAGACGAGGGTGCTCTGTCGGCGCGAGGCGACCGTGTTGTCGGCGATGTTTTGACGGGGCAGCGATATCGAAACGTTGCCCGTCGTTGCGTCGGGATCGACCAACACGGAGGCGTCGGGTGTTCCGTACGTACCCAGCGCTGGGTCGGTGCGAGGTTTCGATTCGCCGCGGGCCGTCAAGGTCTCGAATCGCTCGCGAATCTCCGATTCGACCTTGTCGACGTCGATGTCGCCGACAACCATGATCGCCGCGTTGTCGGGGCGGTACCACGTGTCGTAGAAGCGGCGCAGCAGATCCGGCGTCATGGCATTGATGGCCGTGTCGGTCCCGATCGGTTCGCGGTTCTCGTACTCCGAACCGGCGAGCATCATCTTCTCCGTCGCCACGCTCACTCGGCCGTCGAAGGATTGATCGCTCTGTCGCCACTCGTCGAGAACGACGCCTTTCTCGCGATCGACTTCGGCAGGATCGAGTGTGGCGGACGACAACCACTCGTGCAGCACGTCGAGACCGGTCGTCAGGTTGGTCGACTCGGTCGTTGGGACGGTGAGCTCGTACACGGTCTCGTCGTACGACGTGTACGCGTTCACGTCGGCGCCGAAGGTCATCCCGAAGCCGCGAAGCGTGTCGATCAGCTCGTTTGCCGGGAACTCGGTCGTGCCGTTGAACATCATGTGTTCGAGGAAGTGGGCCGTGCCGGATTGGTCGGAATCCTCCTGACCAGATCCCGCGTTGATCACCAGGCGCATCTCTGCACTCAAACCAGGGCGATTGTTGGCTCGCAGGTACACCGTGAGGCCGTTCGACAACTTGAGGATGTGAACACCCGGATCGTCGGGGATCGTCTCGCTGCCCCCGCCGCTGCCGATCGGAGTCGCCTCGCGGGCGGCGACGCCCGGCCCAGCGGTGGTGCACGCCGACGTGAGCAGCAACACGGCGACAAGAGTCCACTGCCTCCGCCCGCACCGCTTCGCCATATCGGCACATTAGCCCTCGGGTGAATGTGCCGGCAGGTGCGTGTAGCGCCCTCGGCATGATTCGAACATGCGACACACGGTTCCGGAAACCGATGCTCTATCCCCTGAGCTACGAGGGCGGGATGCCACGGAGGATAGCGACGAACACCCGGCCGCCGCGCCGCGACAACTGGCGAAGTGTTGCCGCACGGCACGGACGTGGTGCCTTCCGGCAACAATTCGAAATGTCGAACGAAACTCGGCACGAGTACGATCGGCTCTTCATGGCTGATCCCCTCGTCATCGTTGCCGAGCTGCTGGCGCCTGCATTTGCCAGCGTTGGCGGCGCGGGCGAAGCGGTCGACCCGGTGGTACGGCCGAGCGAACGTGCCGACGCCCAGGCCAACGGCGCCCTCGCTCTCGCCAAGCAACTCGATCGCAAGCCACGAGACGTCGCCGAAGCGGTGGTCGCCGCCGCTGATCTCGGCGGGAAGGCGACCCTCGAGGTCGCCGGCCCCGGTTTCATCAACGTCACCTTCGAAGACTCGTTCTTGCACGAACAGCTGCAACTGCTCGCCGACGACCAGCGTCTCGGTGTGCGTCCTGCCGCGCCGGCCGAACGTGTCGTGGTCGACTACTCGGCGCCCAACATCGCCAAGGAGATGCACATCGGGCACCTGCGCACCACGGTGATCGGCGACGCCCTCGTACGCATCCTCGAGTTCGTCGGTCACACGGTGATCCGCGAGAACCACGTCGGCGACTGGGGCACGCCATTCGGGATGATGATCGAGCACCTGCTCGATCTCGGCGAGACCGATGCGGCGGCCGGGCTCAGCCTCGGTGACCTCGACGGCTTCTACAAGCAGGCCAGGGCGAAGTACGACGCGAGCGAGGCGTTCCAGGCGCGAGCACGCAACCGCGTGGTGCTGCTGCAAGGTGGCGATTCCGAGACGCTGCGGCTGTGGAAGCTGCTGGTCGATCTCAGCATGCTGCACTTCAACGAGTTGTATCGAAAGATCGGCGTGCTCCTGACCGACGACGACCTCGCCGGTGAGAGCACGTACAACGACCTCCTGCCGGAGGTCGTCGATCGGCTCCGTGCAGCCGGACTGCTGCAGCAGAGTGACGGAGCCGATGTCGTCTTTCCGCCCGGCTACACAAATCGCGACGGAGAACCGCTGCCACTGATCGTCCAGAAGCGCGATGGGGGCTTCAACTACGGCACCAGCGATCTGGCGTGCGTGCTCGATCGGGTCGAACGGGTGAAGGCCACCCTGTTGCTCTACGTCGTCGGTGCACCGCAGGCTCAACACTTGTCGATGGTGTTCGATGTTGCCGCGATGGCCGGCTGGCTGCGACCACCGGCTCGAGCGATTCATGTCGCGTTCGGCAACGTGCTGGGCAGCGACCGCAAGATGTTGAAGAGCCG
>DATAJN010000693.1:0-3337 GCA_036262105.1 Ilumatobacteraceae bacterium | reverse complement strand
GATCCGACGTTCGTCGATCCGACATCTGTCGTAGTGGCCTCCGTCGTTGCCGTGGTGCCGCCGGGCGACGAGTCGGTGGTTGGGACGGTGGACTCGGTGCCGATGGAGGTCGGCGCCGAACTGCCGGAGCCGCCGCACGCGGCTAGCGCGAGGGCGGCAACGAACATCGAGGTGATCTTGGTGTGTTTCACGGTCTTCTCGCAGTGCAATACGCTCTTCGAGCGGGGGTGGGGTGTCGACCTTGGGGGCCAAGGAGCCGAGTCAGCGGGGGTTCACCGACCCCGAAACGGCCGCCTGGCCGGCAATGTGCGCTATCAGTTGTACCAGAGCGGGCCGCCGAACGGCCGTCACCGCTCAGGCAGGGAGCACTTCCAACTCGTCGGCGCCGGGGAAGCCGCCTTGCCCGGTGTTGGCCAGTTCGATCCACGTAGACCCCGGTGTGAGCAGGATCGGGGCACCCGACGCGTCGGTGAAGGAGATCGGCTTCAGCCGATCGTCGCGGCTCCACGTGCCAGTCGTCACCTTCCCACCGCTGAAGACCAATGCTGTGCCGTTGCCGATGGATCCGCCATCAGGCGAACGTGCATCGGCGAAGCTGTGCTCGTAGTTGATCCACATGACGACGACGTTGTCGGCTTGCACCTGCGTTCCGTCGGCGAGCAGATGAGGACCGCCGTCTTGTGAGCGCTCGTACCGCTGAGTGATGGCGTTGAAGCGCCACTGGGCATGAACGCGCTCGATGTGCAAGTTGAAGCCGACCGAGGGATCGCCCGTCACGGTGTCGGTCGGCTGGCGGTAGTGGAACTGCTGCGAGGGACCCGTTCGCGTGGGGTCGGCGTTGAGGCGGAGCGACGCCGGGTCGTTGAACGTGGCATGTGGCCGCCTGCGATGCGGATCGAGCCGCCAACCCGGCCCTTGGCTCTCCGTGACCACCTGCAGGTCGGAGGCACGAATGGTCTTGACGACCGTGGGGTTTCCGCCGGAGCAGGCAAACACCGGGCCGTTGAACTCGCCGACGAGATCGACGTCTTGCGTGCGCGCCGAGCGGATGGGCCCGACGTTCGGGGCGTCCGTGCTCTGGAACACGGTGGCGAACCGCGTCGGACCGGCCCCCCAAGCCTCGAACACGATGTCGGCCGAGTTGAGCCCCGATTGCGGCCGAGCCCCGGGGTCGTTCGACACCTTGATCACCACGGCCGCGCGCGCCGCGACCGCCGGATCGACGATGGGCATGCCGGTGAGAGGCATCACCGGCGTTGGTGCGATCGTCGTGGTGGTCGACGACGACGTCGATGTCGACGATGAGGAGGAAGTCGACGAGGTCGACGAAGTCGAGGACGACGAGGTAGTAGCCGCTGGTTGCGTGGGGACCGGCGGGAGCACGGCGACCACGCTGCGGGCGGGCGCGGCGGAACCGCTGCTGCAAGCGACGAGTCCGAGCGTGGCGATCAGCAGCGTTGATGTTCTGGCAAGTCTCACAGTTCTCTCAGTAGTGCAATGCGCTCTTCGAGCGGAGGGTGGGTATCGAACATGCGGTTGATGGCTCCGAACCTGCCGGCGTCGCCTACGCCAGACATCGGCTGCTCGATCCACATGTGTGCAGTCGCAGTTGTAGCAGAGTGCGTCACCGTGGTGTCGTCACGCAGCTTTTCGAGCGCCGAGATCAGGCCGGGTGGGTAACGAGTGAGCTGGCACGCGCTGACATCTGCCAACGTTTCACGTTTGCGACTGACGGCCGCCTGCATCACCTTGGCGATGATCGGGGAGAAGATCAGCAGCACCAACCCGATCAGCGCCAGCGGGCTTCCACCGTCGCGATCGCCATCGCGGCGGACGCGCCCACCGTTCCACCACATCATCCGCATTCCAAGGTTGCTGAGCAGAGCAATGGAGCCGACCAGGGTGACCGCCAGCGTCGACACCAAGATGTCGTAGTTGCGAACATGCGACAGCTCGTGAGCGACGACGCCCTCCAACTCCACGCGATTCATCTTCTCGAGCAGACCCGTCGTGACGGCGATGGCTGCGTGCTTCGGGTTGCGGCCGGTGGCGAACGCGTTGGGTGCCGGGTCGTCGACGATGTAGACCCTCGGCTTCGGCAGACCAGCGGCTATGCACAGACCCTCGACCAGGTTGTGCAGCCGCTGGTACTGCTGCGGATCGGCAGGCTTCGCACGGCTGACCGCAAGAGCGATCGCATCTGCCTTCCAATACGACGCGAACGCCATGGCCCCGGAGAAGACGAGAGCGATGGTTGCACCGACCGGGCCCGCACCAAAGAGGATCCCGAAGGCCGCGCCGACCAGTGACAGCAACGCGATGAACCCGACGATGAGCAGCGCGCTGCGCCGCTTGTTGGCCTTGATCAATTCGAACATTTGGGCTCCAGGCTAGGGAGGCTCGAATCCGTGGTGGCGCTCTCGCGACTCAGAACTCGACCTTGGGCACCTGGCGAGCTGCTTCGTCGGTCTCGAAGTATTCGCGGCGCTGGAACTTCAACGCCTTGGCGAAGAACACCGTGGGGAAGGCCTGCAGCTTGTTGTTGTAGCCGAGAACCGAGTCGTTGTAGAACTGCCGGGCGTAGGCCACGCGACCTTCCGTCGCTGTCAGTTCTTCTTGGAGGGCAAGGAAGTTCTGATTCGCCTTGAGGTCTGGGTAGGCCTCACTGAGGGCGAACAGCTGTCGCAATGCGCCGGTCATCATGTTGTCGGCCTGCGCCTGACCGGCGGGCGTAGCGGGTGCCGCGATGGCTGCATTGCGCGCCTTCACGACAGCGTCGAGGGTTTCTTTCTCGTGGGCCGCGTAGCCCTTGACCGTTTCGACCAGGTTCGGTACCAGGTCGATTCGGCGCTTGAGTTGCACGTCGATCTGCGACCAGGCATTTTCGATCTGGTTGCGACGACGGATCAACCCGTTGTAGGCGACGATGCAGTAGATGACGATGACGGCGATGATCGCCAGCACGATCCAAATCATGAGTTCTCCAGAGAGTCTTTTGCCCGAACGAGGGCTCTAGTCAGCCATCATACGGCGTCGCCACCCCGTCCAGAAGGTCTCTCCCGACGACGGGCGCGCCCGCCTGGGACGATTCGTCGACAGACGTACGTAGTGTTCGGCGTATCGCCTGGCCAGCGTTGTCATGGAGAAGTCCTCGGCCCGGCACGATGCAGCCTTCCGCAATCGCTCGCTGAGACCAGGCTCGAAGAGCACGCGATGCAGAGCCTCGGCGAGACCTCCCACGTCGCCCGGCTCGACCATGAGGGCATCGACGTCGTCGGTCGCCACGTTGCGGTAACCGTCGAGTGCGCTGGCCACGATCGCCGCGTTCGCAGCCATT
>DATAJN010000692.1:0-3251 GCA_036262105.1 Ilumatobacteraceae bacterium | reverse complement strand
CTTCGTCAGCGTTGCAGATGACGTATTTCGGCGAGCCGTTGGCCTTGGCGACCGTGTTCCACTTCAAACCCGTCGGGTAACCGGCTCCGCCCCGACCGCGCAGCCCACTGCGGGAGATCTCCTCCCGCACTTCTGCGGGTGTCATCGTGCTGAGTGCAGATTGAAGCGCCTCGAACCCGCCGCTGGCGAGATAGTCGTCGAGGCTCTCAGGATCGATGCGTCCGGAGTTCTCCGTCACGATGCGAAGTTGCCTGCTGAAGAACGGCGCCTCGGGGACGCGTGGCCCACCCGGCGTCACGCTGACGAGCGCCTCGACGATCGCGCCGAGGTCATCGGGCCGGACGTGTGAGAAGAGTTGACCGGTCTCCGGGATCTGCACCAGCGGGCCTGCTGCACAGAGTCCGAGGCAACCGACGCGTTTGATGGCCACATCCCTGAGACCAGCGGTGTTCACGTCGTCGGCGAGCCCGACGAGGACATCGTGCGACTGGGTCGACAGGCAACTGACCGCCTCGCAGACGTACGCCGACGCCCGCGCCGGACCCTCGAGGACCGGGAGGTTGCCGGCGCGCCGCTGACGAAGCCGTTCCAGCGCGACAGCGGACGAGGAATCGCTCACAGCGTCTCCAGACGGGCTACGAATTCGGGGCCGCTGACTCGCCCCTCCACCACGCCGTCGACAACTGCCACCGGAGCGAGACTGCACGCGCCGAGGCAGCGAGCGGTGAGGAGAGACAGCTTTCCGTCAGCCGTGGTTTCGCGCGCCTTCACGCCGAGCCCTGCCCTGATCGCTGTCAGGATGTCGCCGGCGCCGTTGATGTAGCACGCGGTGCCGGTGCACACGACACATGTGTGCTCACCGGCCGGCTTGAGCGTGAAGTAGTGGTAGAAGGTGGCGACACCGAACACCTTCGAGGGCGGAACCAACAGACTCTCGCCGATGAATCGAAGTGCGTCGTCGTCGAGGTAGCCGAACGCTTCTTGTGCCGAGTGGAGCGCCTCGATGAGCGCATCGGGACGGTTGCCGAGACGCCGCATCCGCGTCTCCACCACGCGCCAACGCTTGTCGTCGGAAGGGGCTGCCGGTCTGGCAATCTTGACTCGCATCGCTACCGATTGTCACAGTACCGATGGGTCGGGTAACCATCGCTCGGTTCGTGCGAATTCGTCAAGACTGTGAGATTACCAAAGGCTCAGGTGACGACGATGGTGATCTTGCCGAAGACGATGCCCTTCACGCGATCGGAGGCGTACCAGATCTCGTACTTGCCCGCAGTGTCGGGGGCCGTCAAGGTGACCGGACTGCCATTGACTGTGTAGGCATACGAGGCGTAGGCGCCCGGCGGCGACCCGGCGGGCACGATGGTGATGTAGTCCGATGGACCGTTGGGCCCAGTCCACTTCACCGTGAACGTCGCGCTGTGCTGGACCTGAGCGGCTGCGTCGAGTGTGACCGTGTACGAGGTGACCGTGATCGGTCTCGTGGCCATCGTTGCGTCGTCGGCACCCGTCACGTACCACAATTCGTAGCTGCCCGCGTCGAGCGGCGCAACGAGCGTGCCGGGATTTGCGTTGCTGGTGTAGAAGTAGCTCTCGTTGGTCCACTTCGCCGTGCCAACGGCGACGACCGTGACGTAGTCACCAGGTCCATTGGGACCGTTCCAGGCGACGTCGAAGTTCGACCCCGCCTCCACCTCTGCGGGCCCGCCCAACGCACCCGAGAACGGCGTGACCCGAATGGCTCGGCGCGCCAGGATCGTGTCGTCCGCTCCGGACACGTACCACAACGCATACGCCCCTTCTTTGATGGGTGCGACGAGCGACCCGGGACTGGCGCCCTTCGTGGCCGTGAACCATGGCTCATTGGTCCACTTCTGTGCGCCCGCGGCGACGATCGTGATGTAATCGCCCAAGGCGCTCGGACCGGTCCAGTTGATGGCAAACTTCTCGCCCGCGCCGACCTCGGCGGGCCCGTCGAGCGTGGCGTCGCCACCCGATGCAACGGTCGTGGTGGCCGCGACCGTCGACGTGGTGACCACGGTTGTGCGAGCGGGTTCGGTGGAGGCCGTGGAGGTGGAGGCGGTTGTCGTACTCGTCGTGGTGGCGGCAACTGTCGATGCCGAGACCGACGACGATGCAGTGACGTTCTGATCCGAGGACGAGCAAGCCGACATCAAACCGGCAAACACGACGGTGCCCGCTGCACCAAACCTGCGCCAATGCTTCACCGTTGCGCTCCTCCCAGGGGTCAGGCCCGATCGCGTTGCGTCGCTCGGCAACGGTACTACGGTTCTCTCACACCGGGTGAGGGGGTCGGAGATGGTGGAACCAAGGCGCGGTCCCAGCTTCGTCATCGGGATCACCTTGGTCGTGTCGCTGCTGGTGTTCGCGATCGGCTACGTCTGGTTGCAGGGCATCAGCCAGGAGTTGAGTGCAGCAGCGCCAGCCGGCTGCGAAAGCGGCAGCCCAGTACGAATTCAAGGTGGGCCGGGATCGGCAAGTGCCGACGAGGTCGCCGAGCTCGTCACCGGCTGGCACGCCTACACCCGTCAGAACAACGGCAGCCTTGCGCTGACGCCCTCCGATGGCTGCCATTCGGTCAAGACACCTCTCGACGAAACAGCCAAGACGCGTGCTCGGTCCGGCAAGTCGGTCGCCGTGTCGTGGATACACCTCGACCAAGCATGGTTCACGCCCGCCTACGTTCTGCTCCTGACGGCGATCTTGCTGTATGTCGCGTACAACCCGTCGCTCGAGGACGACAAGAAGAACATCTTCCTGAGAGGGATCCAGCGCGTCGTTCGCCTGAGGCGGAAGCGCAGCAGCAAGACACGACTGCCGTGGCTGTGGATCGGCTTGGTCATCGCCGGCGGTGTCATGGACGAGCTCGAGAACCAGCGGATGCACAGGTCGCTCGACGCGTGGTGGAACACGCTGGACCACACGGGTGCTCTGAAGTTGACCAACGCCGACCTGAGCCCGATCCACGTCTTCAGTTGGTGGAAGCTCGGCCTCCTGGTGCTCCCGGCTCTGCTCGCTGCACTCACCGCCGTCCACCTCGTCGCGGTCGCGGCCGGGGCGTTGTGGAGATCGCTACGCAAGCTGTGGGTGCAGTTGACCGCGGCGATCCTGTTCATCGGCCAATGGGAGCGAGTCGGCCATGTCATCCTGGCCCACGTCAACCGATCCGCGTAGCCACAGAACACGACGTGTCGTTGTTTTGTTCGGGGACGTGTCGTTCCGCGGCTGCA
>DATAJN010000691.1:0-10640 GCA_036262105.1 Ilumatobacteraceae bacterium | reverse complement strand
TTGTTCCCGAGCCGTTCGACATCGGCCGACTCGAAGTCGGTGACGGGCACGTCCTCTACTTCGAGCAGGTCGGCCGGCCCGACGGAGCCCCGATCGTGTACCTGCACGGCGGACCGGGGTCAGGTTGCACACCGGGCGCTCGGGCGAACTTCGATGTACAGCGCCATCGAGCAGTGTTGTTCGACCAGCGCGCCGCTGGGCGTAGCACGCCGTACGCCGCCGACGACAACGTGCACTGGGACTCGATCGACATGGACCATCACATTCGGGACATCGAACAGTTGCGAGAGCACCTCGGTATTACACGATGGGTCGTCTTCGGCCTCTCATGGGGTTCGGTTCTCGCCCTCGCCTACGCCGAACGCCACCCCGAGAAGGTAACCGCGGTCGTGGTCGCCGCAGTCAGCACGGGCACCCGTGCCGACCACGATTGGCTCACGGTCCAGGCCGGCCGATTCTTCCCAGAGCAATGGCACGAGTTCCGCGATCACGTCCCAGCCAGCCTTCGCGAGCTTCGCATCATCGATGCCTACAACCAGTTGCTGATGGATCCCGACCCGGCAGTGCGCGCCGCTGCTGCAATGGCGTGGTGTCGGTGGGAAGACGCCCACGTGGCCACGACCGCTGACGCTGTGCCGAACCCGCGCTACCTCGACGCCAGGTTTCGACTGGGGTTCGCCCGCCAGGTGACGCACTGCTGGCGGCATGACTGTTGGCTCGCACCGGACGAGATCGTCCGCAACGCCCACAGGTTGGCCGGCATCCCCGGCTGGCTCATTCATGGGCGACTCGATGTCAGTTCGCCGCTCGATGCGCCCTGGCGCATTCACCAGGCATGGCCCGATAGCCACCTCATCGTGGTCGACGACGAGGGCCACGGCGGAGACACGATGATGCGCGCTTGGCGCCGCGCGCTGCTCGACGTCAGTTGACGATCGGATGCACAGACATCTCGGGGAGCCAGACCCGAAGGGGAACGAGACCTCAGTCGGCGACTACCGCACGGCGCAGTCGAACGCGGCGGACGAGTGGTGGGATGGCGAACCCGAGCGCGAACACCAGCATCGTCCCGAGCAGCATCAGCGAGGCGAGGGCGTTCACTTCCGGGGTGATGCCGAACTTGATCTGGTTGTAGATGTAGATCGGCAATGTCTGCCCTGAGCCGATGAGGAAGTTGGTGACGATGAACTCGTCGATCGACAAGGTCAGAGCGATCAGCGCGGCGGCGAGGATGCCCGGGGCGATCAACGGCAGCACTACGTAACGCATCCGCTGCACCAAGTTGGCTCCGAGGTCCGACGCAGCACGTTCCAGGTTCTGGTCGAACCCCTGCAGTCGAGCGGCGACGATGAGGATGACGAACGGCGTCACCAAGACCGACTGGCCCACGATCGCCGTCGATGAACCCGGCTGCACCTTGAGCACATCGGTGAACAGGATCAGCAGCGACACACCGATGAGCAGCCCTGGGATCATGATCGGCAAGGTGATCAAGACCCGTACCACGCTGCGGTACCGCACCCTGGCGCGCACCAGTGGGAACGCGGCTGCCGTGCCGATGACCGTCGAGATCGCTGTGACCCACAGGCCGATCCTGATGCTCGACGACAACGCGTCCTGGATCAGAACGTCGTCGGGCAGGAGGCGGTACCACGCCAGCGTGAGGTGCTTCAGCGGGAATCCGACCGTGCGCGACGTGTTGAACGACAACAGCACCAGGACCACGATCGGCACGAAGAGGAAGAGGTACATCGCCACGCCGTACAGCGTGAGGAGGCCACGAACCAGGCGTCCGTGGGGCGCGACGATGTCGGCGTCACGAGGCATAGACATCACCCGTATCGAGGCTGCGCCGGAAGATGACCAGGAGGATCACGATCACCAGCGCCACCAGCACGCTGGCGGCGGAACCCAACGGCAACAAGAAGCCGGCGAAGAAGTTGGCGATGAGGTTGCCGATCATCACACCTTTGGTGCCACCGACGACCTGAGGAGCCAGGTACTCACCGAGGATCGGGATGAAGACGAAGATGCTCGCCGTGGCGATGGACAGGCGCATCTGCGGTGCAACCACACGGAGCAGGGCACGACCAGGCGTCGCCCCAAGGTCGCGGGCAGCGCGTAGCAGGTTCCAGTCGAACCGTTCGAGCGACGCGTACAGCGTGAGCACGGCGAAGGGGAAGTAGAGGTACACGAGCACGAGGTACACGCCCGGGTTGTCGTAGAGCAGGTACCGGTGCCCGCCGCTGGTGACGCCGAGCTTGTTGAGGATCGTGTTGAGCGCACCGTTGTCGCCGAGGATCGCCACCCACGAATAGACCCGCAACAGGTAGCTCGTCCAGAACGGCAGCACGACCAGCAGCAGCAAGGTTCGCTGCAGGCGCTTCGGCACGTAGCGCACCAGCCAGTAGCAGAACGGCATGGCGAGCGCGATCGTCGTCGTCGTCGCCAGTACACCCATCACCACGGTCTTCAAGAACGTCTTGATGTAGGTCTTCGTGTCGAGGAACGTTCGGTAGTTGCCCAGGTTCCAGTCGTGCACCAACGAGTAGTCCTTCGTGCGCCAGAAGGAGTAGACGACGATGAGAGCCAGGGGCACGAGGAAGAACAATCCGAACAGCACTGCCGCCGGTGTGAACCCGGCGAACTGCGCAGCGTTCCTCCATCGCGCCCGCGCTCGACCTGCTGAGGCACCCGCCGAGACGTCAGCGGTGACCGCAGCAGGTCGATTCGTGGCCATCGGTACTAGGCGCCGAAGACCTTGTTGAATGCCTCGGTGTACGCCTGCTGGTCGCCGGCAGGGCCCTTGAGCGTCATCTCCAGCGCCTTCTCGGGTTGATCCATGAACAGACGCTTGGCGCGGTCGGCGGTCTTCGAGTCGGCGAGCAACTTCTTCGCGGCCGACTCGTTGAACAGCGGACGGCCGTTGGTGATGAAGTTCTGGGCGATGTAGTCGGAGCGCTCCATGGCATCGAGGAACTCGGGCACTCGTTCCTTGTTCTTCCCCTTGGAGACGATCATCTCCGAGTCGATGAACCCGATGGTGCCCTCGCTCGGGTACACCGCCTTGATGACGGGGCCGCCGGCATCTTTCACACGGTCCTCCGAACCGAGGTTGGTCACACCGATCGCCACCGATTTGTTGGCCAACAACTGGATCACCTCGTTGTTCTGCGAAGCCAGCTTGAGCAAGTTGGGCTTCAGCGCAGCGAGGAAGTCGGCCGCAGCGGACAGCTCATCACCGGACATGCCATACGGATCCTTCACGCTCGTCGCCCGACCGGCGATCGCCAAGAGGTCGGTGGGGATGTTCTCGGCAACGACCATGCCCTTGTACGCCGGATCTGTCAGCGACTGCCACGAGGTCGGCGGCGTCTTGACCATGTCGGGGTTGTAGTAGATCTGCACGGTCGACCACGAGAACGGGTAGCCGAGGTAGCCCTTCGGATTCGTCCAGAAGTCGAAGGACTTGGCAACGGAGTAGAGCTCCTTGCTGGCGTCGATCGTGCTGAGATCCATCGGATCGATGAGGCCGTCGGACATGTACTTCACGTCCCACAGCGCATCGCCCGACACCATGTCGAACGCGTCGCCGAGCTGCTTGATCTGCAGGATGGCATCGGCGTTGTCGGAGAAGAGCTTCGGCCGGCCGGTGATGCCGGTCTTCGTGCCAACTGCCTTGAGCTGATCGTTGGCGAAGTGATCTGACCAGGTCAGCCAGTTCAGCGTGACGCTCCCCCCACCACTGCTGCTCTTCGAGTCACTGCCGCATGCGGCAAGGAGGGCTCCTCCCAGCGGGAGCGCCACGCCGAGCGCTGCGGCGTTGCGCAGCAGGTCCCGACGGGTCGTTCGGAATGTGTCGTTCTCCACTAACTCCTCCTCTTCGCTAGTCGGCCACGGCGTGCGCCGCGGCCGCATCCCACGTCACGTTGACGTGATCCCCGGGCTGTACCCCGACTTGTTGGTGTGTTGCCGCTCCCCCATGGATGGTCGACACCAACATGGTGTCACTCTGCGGGATGCTCAACGTGACCCGTGTGACGGGCCCTAGAAAACTGAGAGATGTGACGACAGCCGGAATGAGACCGGCGCTGTCGATGCGAATCGCCTCCGGCCGAACCACCAAGGCCTTGGCGTCGGCGGGTGTGTCGGACGGGCACGGCGCAACGAACCCATCCGCGGCGCGGAACACGCCGCTGTCCATGTGACCGTCGATGATGTTCGACTCGCCGATGAAGTCGGCGACGAATCGGCTCTTCGGTCGTAGGTAGATCTCCTCCGGCGTGCCCACCTGTTGCACCGCTCCCCCGTCCATGACCGCGATCCGATCGGCCAGAGCCATCGCTTCTTCCTGGTCGTGGGTGACGAAGAGGAACGTCGTGCCGACGTTGCGGTGGATCAGCGACAACTCGACCTGCAGACGTTTGCGCAGCTTCAGATCGAGCGCGCCCAGCGGTTCGTCGAGCAGCAACACGCTCGGCTTGTTGACCAGTGCCCGGGCAATCGCAACGCGCTGCGCCTGGCCGCCGGATAGTGCGGCCACCGGTTGGCTGGCTCGTTCGGTGAGGCCGACCAGGGCAAGAGCTTCTTGAGAGCGCGCCTCCCGCTCGGCCTTCGACACCCGCGACATCCGCAGTCCGAACTGCACGTTCTGCACGACGTTCATGTGCGGGAAGAGCGCGTACGACTGGAAGATCGTGTTCACCGGCCGTTTGTGCGGAGGGAGGTGAGTCACGTCGGTGCCGCGAATCGAGATCGTGCCCGACGACGGGGAGACGAAGCCGCCGACGAGGTTCAGCGTCGTGGTCTTGCCGCAGCCGGACGGCCCGAGGAGGCAGAAGAACTCGCCGTCGCGCACGTCGAGGTCCAGCGGTTCCAGGGCGACTGCAGTACCGAAGCGCTTGCCGACGCCGCGGAGCTCGATCGCGTTCTCGCGTCGGTCGACCACGTCACTCATCGGCCGTGCCTCTCCAGCGGAGCAGGTACCTCTACCGCGGTGCCGCCTTCGGCGCTCGCCCGAATCGAATCGATCAGGGTCGCCACGCGAAAGCCATCAGCGAAGTCGGGGTACGGCACCGCCTCGCCGGCAATGCTCCAGTACACGTCGCGGAACAGGTTGCGGAAGGCGTCGGCGAACCCCTCGACGTGGCCGGCCGGGGCGAACGATCGTCGCTGCGCCTCGGCCGACAGTCGCGGCGGATCACGATCGATGATCTCGGTCGAACCGAAGGGCGGCCGGTGGCCCAACTGGTTCGGCGTGTCGACCCGCCAGTCGAGGCCGCCATCGCGCCCATCGACATGGATTGCGCAACCGTTCGGTTGGCCCGGCGTGATTCCGGAAAAGACCGCCGACACCGGAGTGCCGTCAGCCAGCTCGATGAACACACGGACGTAGTCCTCGACATCGATGGCGACCTCTTCGCCGTCGCGGATGCGCACCGGCCGGGTGGTGGAGAATCGCGCATCGACCAAGGCGACCGGCGATCCGGTGACGTGTTCGACGAGGTCGAGCCAGTGGAGCCCGAGGTCGGCGGTGGCGTACGAAGGCCCGGCGATCGACTTGTCGAAGCCCCAGCCGTAGTTGTCGTGACAGCTGTCCGACGAGAGGTACTCGCCGCGGACCGCAACGACCTTGCCGATCGCTCCGGCGGCGATGCGACTACGTAGTTCGGCGACCATCGGGTAGGAGCGCTTCGTGAGGCAGACCGCGGCATGCACCCGGCTGGTTGCAGCGAGCTCCATCGCCGAGCGGGCATCGTCGGCCGATGTCGCCAGGGGCTTCTCGCACACAACGTGGACTCCGCGCTCGATCGCCGCTCGACTCTGGTCGGCGTGGTGACCGTGCGGTGAACAGATGTGCAGCACATCGGGTCGTTGGCGATCGAGCATCTCGTCGAGGTCGGTGTACACCTCCGAACCGCCGAGGTCCTCGGCGAGCGCATTCGCGCCAACCAGGCTGCGCCCACAGATGCCGACCACCGTGCTTCCCAAGTCGCGAATTCGCCGCCCGTGGGTGCGCGAGATGCCGCCGGTGCCGACGATCGCGGCACGCAGCGGCGGCGGGTAGTAGCCCGTCATGATGCCGTCGCCTCCAGCCTGGCGGTGGCATGGGCATGCGCCTCGAGCAGTCCCTGGACGTCTGCCCGCCCGGCCTCGAGCGGAACGACCACAGGCGCACCGCCAGTGATCGAGCGATGGAAGCTACGCAGCTCGTTCTCGAATGCCTCGGCGTACGCGACGTGATGGCGGGTCTCGGTCAGACCGATGTCGCCGGCCGACCGACGCTCGACGAGCCGGGTCGGCATGTTGCGCAGGTAGGGCGCAGGGAACGTCAGCTCGAGGATCCGATCAGTGCAGTACACCGTGAGCCGCTCGGTGTAGTCGTTCACACCCTCGAGCGTGAGGTGGAAGGCGGTCACCCGACCACCGGTGTCGAGTTGCCAGCCAGCGGACCCGCCGTCACCTCCGGCGAAGATCGATGCGTCGACGAGTCGCGCCGGGACAACATTGCCCACGTGTTCCAGGATCCCGTGCAACATGCTGATGTCGTGCACCAGCGACGACAGGAACGCGTTCTGGAACGCCACCGATGCAGCGACGGGGATGTCGCCAAGGCCCGTTGCTTCGGCGACCATCTCGACTGCACGGCGACGCCCGTCGGCGCGCAGCTCGGCGGGAACATCGGTACCGACCGACATCGGCAGGTGGGCGGTGAACGGTTTCGAATTGGGGTCGTTGACCTCGATGCTGATGCACTTGATCGCCGCGGCATCCTCGGGCAGCAGCTCCAACAGGCGCAGATAGGCCGGGTCGTGACGCTTCATGTATCCGACCTGAGCGACCTTGCCGGCCTTGTCGCGCGCCGCGATCATCTCGTCGCACTCGCGCAGCGTGAACGCGAGCGGCTTCTCGCAGAGCACATGGAGACCGTGAGCGAGCGCCCACAACACCACTTCGGAGTGAAAGACGTCGGGGGTTGCGCAGATGATCGCATCGAGCGCGCTGGCATCGAGCTCACCAACCGATGCCACCCTGATCGGAATGTCGTACCGATCTCCGACCCCCGCACGCACCGTCGCGGAAGCATCGACGAGCGCGGCAAAGTCGAACAAGTCACGATTCGTGGACAGGTAGAACGCATGCTCTGCTTGGCCCACGAGGCCGCAGCCCACCAACGCGACTCGCAAACGGCTCATCGGCGCGCCTCGGCAACAGCGGTGTCGACGGCGGTGCAGATCAGGTCGACTTGTTCGTCGGTCAGGCCCGGCGGAACATCGACGTGGATGGTTCGTCCGAGCAGGTCGAGCGTTCTCGGACAATCGGGAGCGGGCGCGCCAGCGGCGGCGATCGCATCGAGCACGGGCTTCCAGAACGGGTAGACATGAAGGTCGGCCGTGTCGGCTCGGTAGATCGGTGCTGCAGGTACGCCGGCTGCCGTGACGCCCGCACAGATCGCCTGCGCGAGTGCTGCGGACTCGGCGAAGGCGATCACGGCGATGCCGGCGTCGCCTTCGGGATCATTGGAGCGACGCAAGGTGAGACCGGGCAGCTGAGCGACCCGCGTGGCAATGCGCGAGTGACCGCTGCGCATGGCCTCGAGAATGCCCTCGAGACGGGAGAGTTGGATGCGACCGACAGCGCCGGTGAACTCGCTGGCCCGGAAGTTGTAACCGGCGAACCGAGGTAGCTCGCCGGCACGACGCAGGCTGCCCGCACAATCGTGCACGTCGATGGCGGTGAAGTAGGCCTCCTCGTCTTTGCAGACGAACATGCCACCCTCGCCGGTCGTGATGATCTTGTTGAACTGCAAGGAGTACGCGCCCGCATCGCCGATCGCACCCAGCCGACTCCCCTTGTAGGTGGCGCCTGCTGCTTGGCATGCATCCTCGATCACCACCAGGCCATGACGCTTGGCGATGTCCATCAGCGCATCCATGTTGGAACCTCCGCCACGCATGTGCACCGGAAGGATGGCCCTCGTGCGCGAGGTGATCTTCGCTTCGACATCCGCAGGGTCGAGCGTGAGCGAGTCGTCGACCTCGGCCAGCACCGGCAGCGCTCCGGCGGCGAGCACCGCGTTGGGCGTTGCGTTCCAGGTGTAGGCGGGAACGATCACCTCGGTGCCGGCGGTGGCACCCAAGGCGATGAGCGCACAGATGATCGCCGACGAGCCCGAATTGACGCACAGTGAGAAGGGCGCGCCGAATGCCGCGCACCATTCCTCCTCGAAGTTCTTGACCTCTCGGGGACCCTCGCCGGGTCCGTAATAACGGAACAGGCACTTGCGGGCGATCACTGCGGCAAGCGCGTCGGCCTCGCGTTCGTCGACCAACATTCCGCCAGGGAACATCGGCGGAACGATGGCGTTCTCGGCAGGGGCCGAACCAGGAGTGATGATTCGGGGGACATCGGTTGCGGTCATCGTGGAGTCCTTTCGTGAGAGGCGTATGAGGCTTGCCCGGGTCTCCATCCCGGTCCCAGCGGTCGGGCAGCCGATCGGAACGGGGCCGTTGTGCCTCGCACGACAAGTTCGCATTCGAGGAGCCGACGCTCCGTCGCGTGGCGGCGTTCCTCGATGGCGGAGAAGATCTGCGAAGCGGCCATACGCCCGAGCGCTACCGCATCGCATCGAACTGAGGTGAGGTCGATGCGATGGTGTGCGGCCAGCGGAGTGTCATCGAAACCGATGACGGAGATGTCGTTCGGTACGTTCCAGCCGGCACGCTCGAGCGCGTCGAGGTTGTCGACCGCGACAAGGTCGTTGTGGCAGATGACCGCTGTGGCGCCGTCACCGTCCTCCTCTTGCAAGACGATGCCGGTGCGGGAGGCCGCGACTCGGGCGGCGAGCCGCCGACGCGACGCTGCCGCGCGCTCGTCGACCGGACCTGCATAAGAGACCCGATGGTGGCCGAGGGCCGAGAGATGATTGACGACCAGCTCCATCGCTTGTTCGTCGTCGGTGTCGACTGCGCCGATGCGCGGGTCGCTGCTGACGCCGCAACCGGCCAGCACGACTGGGATGCCGTTGTCGGCCAGGATCGACGGGAAGGCGGCGTTCGAGCTGAGGTCGCCGACGATCACCCCATCGACTCGACGCGAGATCAGCGAATCGCACAGAGCGAGCTCGGCGTCGGGATCGCAGTGGGTGTTGGCCACGATCATCAGCGGCTCACCGAGGGTCGCCGCTTCCTCCACGCCGAGACCGAAGCTGGCGTAGAACGGGTTGCCGGTGTCGGCGATGATGAGGGCGATCATGCCCGTTGTGCGTTCTCGCAACGATCGGGCCCGTGCATCGGGCCGGTAGTTCGTTTCGGCGATCACCGCCAACACCCGCTGTCGAAGGTCGTCGGCCACCGTCGCGCTGCCGCGGATGACGTTCGAGACGGTCGAGCGAGACACACCCGCCAGGCGGGCGACGTCCTTGATCGTTGCCGGTCGGCGGCCTTCGTGGCGCAATGCATCGATCCATGGCCGTTGATTCACGACCAATCGCAGCTCGTGGATCGATCCATCGCCGTATGTAACTGCACGATGTGACATTTGTCAAGGTGTTGTCAAGACCAGTGGCCGCCACGGAACCGGATTCGCACCTCCGGTGCGCCGCTTGACAAACGCTCGGAGCGTAGGCGCTCACACGCCCTCTGTGAGATCACGCTACGTAGTTGTCAAGGTCTGGTCAAGTCTGGCACCGACAGCGAGGATCCAGCCCACAGACACGGTTCCCTGATTGGTGTACCAAGGCGGAAAGCGGGCGCAATCTCAACAAACACCTCGCCCTCCGTTGCGACGCGCGGTCGGGATCGAAATCTCGCTCCGCGCGTGGACGTCACTCGACGTCAAACAAAGAGGAGCGGACCATGAAATCGAAGCTGGCCTTCAGAACAGCAATAGCACTAACAGTGATCGCGGCGGCAACATTCGCAGGGGTGCAATCGGCGTCGGCGGTGTCGGGCTCGATCACGGGCTACACAACGCCCGTCAACGTGACGTTCGAGGGTGGGGGCACTGCGGGGGCCGCCTTGATCACGCTGAGCACCGCCGACGGAGACGTGTTGCTCACCTACTGCATCGACCTCAACACTCACACGGGCATCGGCGTCACCTATGACGAAGGTAGCTGGACGCAGGCCAACGTTCCCGACGTGGCCAAGGTCACCGCAGTCATGCAGGCCTCGTACCCGGTGCGCACCGTCGCCCAGGTCCGGGCGGCGTCAGGCATCACCACGCTCACGGAGCAAGAAGCGATCGCCGGAACTCAAGCGACGATCTGGCACTTCACCGATCTCATCAACCTCGACAGGAATGTCGCGGCCCAGAATCCCACCTCGAACATCGGCCGACTCTACGACTACCTACTCGCGGTTGCGAGCAACCCGGCTGAGGAGCCCGAGCCTGCGTTGAGCATCACGCCGGCGGCCTTCAGCGGAATCGTTGGTACTCGGATCGGGCCGTTCACACTCAACGTCAGTCCGCAGAGCGCAATCGTCACCGTGAGCAATGATGCGGGCGTCGGCTTCACCGATGGCGGCGGGAACCCAATCGTGCCGACCTCGGACGGCCAAGTCTTCTGGATCACTCCCACAGCCGAGGGCAGCTTCCATATCAACGCCACGGCTGAACTTGCAGTGCCGACCGGGCGG